>JBCBDH010000112.1:0-12444 GCA_038529855.1 Bacteroidota bacterium
ATGAGCGCTAATCGTTCAACGACAGAGGTATTGGCCCATGCTTTAGGATCGAGTTGTTGGAAGGCTTCTTCTGCATTCTGTGTTATCCCAATTTTGAAATTTAGCGAAACTTTGTAAGGTAACTTTTATCTAAAAAAATACCTTCTAATGACTGCACAAGAAGCCTTCCAACAACTCGATCCTAAAGCATGGGCCAATACCTCTGTCGTTGAACGATTAGCGCTCATTGAACAAATCCAAAAGAATATAAAAATCCATGCTAAGGAACTTGGGGCCAGCGATGCCCAAATGAAAAACGAACTGCTTGGCAAAAATATGGTGAGCGTAGCTGAGGGGATTGGGGCGACCATCATTCCTATGGCCAATACCCTCATGGGGATCAAGCGCTTGTACGAATCCCTTGTCAGGGGGGAGATGCCTGAGGCATTGAGTACTCGAAAAATTGGGGAGGAGCTTTACGAAGTAGAAGTCTACCCCATTCACGCCAAAGATAAATTAGTCGCTCAAAAACAGAGGGGCTATCTACACATCAGCGGGACGCCCAAGCAAAGCCATCCAATGGATAAGCCAGCGGGCATCATCGCCATATCAGGTGCAGGCAATTACAGCTCCTCTCTGGAAATGGCTATGGCACTTTTCTTAGAGAATAAAGCGGTCATCCACAAAGCTCATCAGCTCAATGAAGCCTCTGATCTGATCTGGGAAAAAATATTCGCTCCTTTGATCAAACGAAAAGCCCTCGTCTTTTGTGATGCGGATCAAGGGAGAGCGCTCTCCCAATTGGAAGGACTGCACAGCATCTACTTCACGGGCTCGACAGGTGTAGCACGGGCTATTCAAAAGGCAGCAAAAGCCCCTTTGATATCAGAATGTGGGGGTAATAATCCCTGTATTATCCTGCCTGGCCATTGGACAGACAAGGAAATCAGACATCAGGCCATCCAAATTGCTTCTATTGGCAAACTAAACGGCGGAGCCGCTTGTGGACGACCACAAACCATCGTTACTTCCAAAAGCTGGCCACAGCGAACAGCCTTTTTGGATGCGCTGAAAAAAGCCCTCGCTGAGGAAACTTATGCCTGTGGCTCTTATTATCCTGGCGTTGATAAAACCCATGCTAAATTTTTAGACCATCAGCCAACAGCAGAAATCATTCAACCCGAAAATGGGAAATACCCCAAAAGTGATGTACTGCTCATTCGCGATGTAGCCCTAGATGATTTTGCCATCCAAAATGAAGCCTTTTGTCAGATTTTTAGTGAAATCCAATTGGATACAACAGATGACATCAACGACTTTATTACCCAGGCTACTGACTTTTGTAATCATCAACTATTGGGTACTTTAGGCTGTATGATCCTCGCTACCCCAAGTACCCTGGAAAAACACGAAGACCGCATCCATCAAGCGATCAGAGAACTTAACTATGGCGGAATTGCGCTGAATACTGTTCCACCAAATATCTGGCTCAATGCCTATCTAACTTGGGGTGGTTGTGGCGAAACAAGCGAAAATCTCGTTTCTGGAATCGGAAATTTTGGTAATGCCCTAAATTTTGACAACATTGTCAAGTCTGTACTCATCGACGATTTTAATGCGAGTAGTTTTGAGCTAACGCATAAGAAAAGAGTAGAACACCTCTTGGAGAATGCCTCCTATTTTGCCATCGACCAAAACTGGGGGCGCTTTGCCAAACTGGCTGGACAAATGATGGTCGATCAATTTAAAGGAAAAGATTTTTAACCATAAAAGACAATTCAAAATGACCACAATAGATCCCTCTAAACCCGTTATGGTTACTGGTGCCAATGGCTATGTTGCCAGTTGGCTCGTCAAAAAACTCTTAGACGAAGGCATCACCGTTCATGCAGCCGTGAGAAGCCCTGACAATGATAAAAAAGTGGGACATCTAAAAGAAGCGGCAGCTAAGGCCAAAGGAGCACTCAAATTTTTCAAAACCGATTTACTGACTCCAGGTTCTTACAAAGCCGCTATGGAGGCTTGTGAATTGGTCTTTCATACGGCCTCCCCTTTTATTACAGATGTCAAGGACCCCCAAAAGGAGCTGATCGACCCAGCCGTTCAAGGAACAGCGAATGTCCTGAATAGTGCCTCAGAGGTTCCCTCCGTCAAAAGAGTCGTGATCACCAGCAGTTGTGCGGCCATCTATACAGATGCCATTGATACCGTTAATGCCCCTGGCCAGCAATTGACTGAAGCCATTTGGAATACGACCTCTTCTCTGGACTACCAGCCCTATTCTTACTCCAAAACGATGGCAGAGAAAAAGGCTTGGGAAATGGCGGAAAGTCAAAACCAATGGGATTTGGTAACGATCAATCCGCCCCTGATTTTAGGCCCTGCCCTCAACCCTCGCAGTACGACCTCTGAAAGTATGAGCCTCCTCAAGATGATTGGTGGCGGTGATATGAAGATGGGAGCCCCAAAGATTGGGATGGGCGTGGTAGATGTTCGCGATGTAGCGGAGGCACATTACAAAGCTGGATTTACGCCAAGTGCACAAGGTAGGTACATTACTTCCGCACACAATACTGATTTTCTGGAAATGGGTACTGCCTTAATGCCCAAATACGGCGATCAATTTCCACTCCCAAAGAAAGCGCTTCCCAAATGGCTATTGATGATCGTAGGGCCAATGACCAATAAATTATTCACGCGGAAATTTATCCGCAATAATGTGAATATTCCTTGGAAGGCTGATAACTCTAAAATCAAAAAGGAATTGGGAATGAGCTTTAGACCACTACAAGAGACGATGGAAGATGCTTTTCAGGTATTGGTAGATGAAGGGATTTTGAAAGCGAGCTAAAGGTAAGGGAGGATGTAAAATAGATTTTTTATCCTTTGAAAAAATCCAAGGCTTTAAGGAATTCGTAGATAAGTAATAAGTCTTAAAAACAAATTCCTATGTTAAAAAATCTACTCCTCCCTATCGCATTCTTTTTTACCTTACTTATACCCCAGTGGCTTTCCGCCCAATTATCCAAAGAGGACGTGGGTCGCTTTTTGGAAGGACATTGGGAAGGTGCTTTTATCAAGGAAAGCAGCTACCAGAAATTTGAAATCTCTTTTTACCAAAAAGACAGTGCCTGGGAATCTTTGCAGGTCATTGAAGAATGGCATCCTCAATTTGGGGAATTTCAAATAGCTGTTGAGATTGACTCTACTGGACGAATTACTTTTGGAAGTGGCTATGGACCCCTGGAAGTGCAAATGGATACCTCATCACTGGAACTAAGTGGTCGAGTTAAAAATACCCATCCAAGCATTTATGTCCATTTCAAAAAAGTCCCTGCTCCCCCTGCCTCTCCCTATGAAATTATCCCAGTTGATATTCCCAATGGAGCTGTAAATTTAAAGGGCCATTTACATTACCCAAGCTACACCTCTGCCAAAACTGCGGTGATCATCGTGGGCGGTAGAGGCTGCTATGCTGGTGCTACCCAATATAGTCTGTACGCCAAGATGCTAAACCCCTATGGCATATCCACCCTGGCCTATAATAAGAGGGGAACGGGTAAATCTACGGGGGATTGCCAAACGGCTACGATTGAGGATTTGGCCAAGGATGTAGTAGCCATAAAAAAATATTTAGAAGCTCATCCCAATGGCTACGAAAACATTGGCGTAATTGGAAGTAGTGCTGGCGGATGGGTTATGATGAAAGCTTCAGAATACACTGATTTTGACTTTTTCATTAGCCTTGTTGGGCCTTCTACGACCGTCAGGGAGCAACAAATGCAGTCTTTGGAGGAAGGGGTCAAAGAATTCAAATTGTCCCCAAAAGCTAGAGAAGAACTAATCGACTATACCAATCTCGTTTTTGATGCCAAGCCCACTGAGAAAGATTTTCAGCAGTTCCAGACCCTTCTTCAATCTGCGGAAACTGGCGGCTGGCGACAATTATTAGAGGCTACAGATATTCCCAATAGCAGAGCGGAAATTCCCCAACTCTGGGTCCAAAGACACGGTTATGACCCCAGCGAGGCCCTTAAAAAATGCCAAGTTCCTTTTCTGGCGATCTATGGAGGCAAGGATTGGATTGTCCCCTATCGAGAAAATGTCGCTCGCCTAGAGGAATTGTTTACGGGTGATCGCAAAAAATACCTGACGACTGTTGTAGCCCCTGAGGCTGGTCATAGCACAGAATTCAGTGGAGAGTACAAAAAACTACCTAATGACGACCCAAGCTTACCCTATATGCAAAGCTATTGGCGCTTTTTTAATGTCTCTCCCTATCCCCAAATAGAAATGATTCGATTCCTGCAACAAAATAATTGGGTGTGGAGTAGGAAATAGTAGCAATAAAAAGGTTAAATAAAGGTTAGCATAATAGATTAGGGTGATGAAAACATCGCCCTAAATTTTTTTAATCTTAAATCTATGCTCCGTCATCTAAAGCTACTGTGTCTATTAGTCTTCCTCCTTGGCTGTGGGACGCCTTCCAATCAGGCAGACCAGATAGCAAGTTTTCCCAAATCCATTTCAGAGGATACGCTGGCTTTAAAGGAAAAGGGAGCAGCCATTCCCCTTAGCGAGCAGCACTATTACACAACAGATTGCGATACTTTTCTTTTAGACGAAACGATTGAGCTGGTGCAAGGTAGACAGCGTTTTAGAACCTTTGAGGCACAAAATTTAATTTACTGTAGCCCCAAAGAAAATGCAGAGGTACTAGATAGCCTCCCCTTTAATACCAAGCTGACCGCTTATGAAAGCATTCGTTTTAATTCCAGTTCTGAAAGATGGCTCAAAATCAGTCATAAGAATAGTGTGGCCTATATCAAAGCAACAGTTGCTTGGGATAATATCTGGGAAAGCGGCAATGCCTTAATCGTTACGACTGAGGATGGTCAGATCAGCCTGAGGACTTATCCAAAAGACCAACCGCATGTTTTGCGCCAGACTTATGCTTTTCCATTTATGGCGCTTGAGCGAAAGGTTGATGTACTTATCTATAATGGTTTGGAAGCCACAGGGCAGGTCATCAGGTATCATGGCTTTTCGCAATACCAGGGGATTAACCAAGTCATCAATGTGAGTCCAGAGGGCGAGATTGCAGAGATCATAAGCGCTCAATTTGAAAATGATTGGGAATACAGTCATCAGGAGGTCTTTTACTATCCTATGACCTTTGGAAATGGGACCACCCTTTTGGTCCACCAAGCAGATTACGAAAACATCTTTGATACACATACGGCAAGTCTGAGAACCTTCCCCTACCCAGCAGATATTGGCATTCCCATCAATCAATTGATCATTAAAGAAGTTGCGGATAGTGCCGCCCAGGTAGACGAACAAGGAAATACCATAACGGATGATGGAACAGCAGACGGAATGCCCATCCAAGAGACCACTAAATCCATTAGGACCTATTATCGCTGGAATGGGAAAAAATGTATAAAAATTAAATAAGATATTATCGATCCAATCCTGAATTCCGTATTTTACTCTTTATTCTAAAGAACCAAAAAGAACAGACCACATGTCTCAGCTAAGCCCCACAAAAACCCTCTACCGCGATCGCATCAAATTGCCCTACTTTTTTGATGTCGCCAAAATGCAAGAAGAGATTCAAGCCATGAATCTCCAGCACTTCATGTATTATAATGTCATCCAACTCAGAGCGCCCGCGCATATGGTCGACCCCTCTATCCCCGCCCCACCCGCTACAGATGATTTCGCTGATGGCTCCTGGACGGAGTGGTTGGATACGGCAGAACTAAAATCCTCGCCTTATTTTCAAAGCCTTATTCATACCTTTAGCCAACACACAAAGGTCACTTTGGTAAGATTGCTGCGCCTAGAAGCAGGGGCTATCGTGCGGGAACACACGGACCCTACCCTTGCTCTGGAAGTCGAAAAATCCGTCATTCGCCTCACTGTCCCAATTGTCAACAATGATGAAGTCACCTTCTACCTCAATGATACTGAGGTAGAGATGCAACCTGGAGAATGCTGGTATTTGCGACTAAGCGATCCACATAAAATCACCAACTTTGGCTCTACCGAACGCATCAATCTCACCATTGATATGATTCCCAATGAGTGGGTGAGAACCATGATTGCAGAAAGCCAGGGGGCTTAAATGCTTTTTGTTGCGGTAGAGGGAAAGGTATTGAACCTTTTAGCAATGGGGCAACGTTTATGCGGTATTAGCATCATTGATTATGTCTACCAATCCAAATAAACAGCTCAGTAAATTCATCAGTATGATCCTGCGCCATCGGCCAGGAGCTATTGGAATTGAATTGGACCCGCAAGGTTGGGCCAATGTGGAGGAACTAATTGAAAAGTTGAACCAGCGTGCTTGGAATATCCATTTTGATACCTTGGTCAAACTAGTAGAGCAAAACGACAAACAGCGCTTTGCCTTTAATGCTGATCGCACAAAGATTCGAGCCAATCAAGGGCATTCTATTCCCATAGACTTGGGCTATATTTCCAAAGAGCCCCCCGCTATTCTATATCATGGAACTGGAAAAAAATATGTGGCCAGCATCCTAAAAACGGGATTGAATAAACAAAAGCGACACCACGTCCACCTCAGCGCTGATCGCGAAACGGCGCATAAAGTGGGGCAAAGACATGGTAAACCCGTGATTTTTGAAGTCCAGACTGGAGAAATGTATCGTGCAGGTTTTGAATTTTTCTGTTCTGATAATGGCGTTTGGCTCACGGATCGAGTACCTCTAGACTATCTCATTCTTCCTGAATAAGGTAGTCCACTTCATGGGCTTCGCGATAGCTGGGAATTTCTAATTTGTGAATCATTCGATTGATTACAGCAGAAGGCACTGGATGGGGGCGATTGCGATTTTGCTGATGCAGTTGTTGATAAGGCACTTCGATGTAAATGATCTTTACCCGACCGCCATAGGACACAAATAAGTCAATCCAGCGGCTTCGCATATCCCTTGTAATATTGGTCGCATTAAACACAAAAGACTGGCCTTTGCGCATCCACACCTTGGCATTTTCCTTAGCCATTTGGATGACCCTGCCATTTTTCTTTTTGTCTTTTGGATCAATTTTATGGGCTCTACGAATATCATCTAGTGAGAGTACGGGCAAGTCAAGCGATTGGCGGATATAGGTATCTTTCCCACTTCCTGGCAAAGCACAAAGTAAAGTCACCTCAAATTTCAAATCATCAAAAGGAAGATAATCGGGCGAAGTTCCCGTTTTATTGAAATACCAAAAGCGAGCATAATCAGAAGGAAAGGTTCGAGCCTTTCCCCAGCACTGATTCTCCAAACACAGCTCTTTAAACAAGGCGATTTTGAGCAGTAATTCTTCTTGATCTGCACAAATGCGGCCCAATACATCTGCCTTGGCCAAAAGGGCCAAATGCTCCGTATTCACCACAAGACTGGCATAAATCACCTCCTTGGCTGGGTCCTCTTTTTCAATGGCCCAAAGCGGCAAACCATGTAAGCGCACCAATTTAGCCATTTGCTCTCTATGGTAAAAGGGGGTATCCCATTCCGTATACGAGAGTACTCTAGCGGTAAACTCCCCTCGCTTAGCATGTCTTGGCGATACAATGCGCTCCTGCCCATCAATCACCTCTGTCATCGTTGTAGATCGCTTTTCGACATCATGCAAAAGAGCGGCTGTGACCAAAATATGTTTGTCCTGATCTGACAAATTTTGAAATTCTGGTAAGCCCGTTAAGGCATCAAGCACCATTTGGGTATGCACAAAAACATCCCCCTCTGAATGCCAGATGGGGTCTTGAGCCACCCCCTGCATATCGCTGATCCAATCAAAACGACGAGCCAGTAAGTCCCAATCGAGCGCTTCTCCAATCATATAGTGGGGAAAGGTCCACATTAGCTTTGGTGGTTTAGGTATTCGTATCCAAACCATTTGTACTTTTCGCAATCAATGAGCGAAGCGGCCTTCCAGGTTTTGGTCCAATGCACATCAGATTTGACATGCTTGGCACGAACGAGTTTGAATAGGTTATTAAATTCATTGGAGGCTACGAGGATGGGGCCTTCATTCATTTTAAAGATCGCTTTATTTCTAATCACAAACCCTTCAGAACAAGGCTTTCCAGTTTTAGGATCATACCCTCCCAAATAACCAGGCCCTGCTACACTTTCCGTCCAGGTCATCCCCAAATTGGCTTTCAACCAATCGACCAGCACCTCGTTTTCTTGGCGATCTGCGGTATACATTTCCTGTAATGGTTTAGTGATGGGAATTTCTGGTACGGTCGGAAAATCGAGCATGGCCGCATAAAACTGTACTTCCTCCCAAGACAACCACTGCTCCCCTTCTCTCACTCCAAATACATAAAAATAGGATTCCAGATTGGCGTAGGCGATGGAGTGAATACCATACATATTCTCTCCAAAAACCTCTAAATCCTTTAAATCATCTTTGATTAATTGCCAGCGCTCTCGAAGGGGTTTGTCCCAGGGATGGACACTTGGGCTGGTATGTGATCGGGCAAAGACACCGTATTTATTAAAACAATTGTTCTGCCCATCTAGCTTCTCAGTCAAGACCAATCCTTCCATTTCAGCAAAGGCAGCGACATAGCCATCAGGCATAAAGCGATCATCTGAGGTAGTCCCCAGGCTGATTTGTGCATGTAGGCTTCTTCCGTATTTTCTCGACTCATTCATGGCCTTGATTTTTTAGACGGATGGAGCATCAGTCCGACCATATGAACCGCAATTGGCAAAAAAAAATTCAGTAAATCAACAAAGGAAGGTTCAGCAGTGATTCCTACTGTTTGAATACAAATTTTGGCACCCTCACTTTTCGCTGTCCTTTTGGGACGATCCCTTTGGGTAGTTTGATCGTAGCTGTACCAGATTCTACCAAATCGTTTTCTCTAAATGTCAGCAGGGTATCTTTGTACAATTGTCCCACCCAATATTGATCACCTTGACGATAAGCGACTGACACAGCACCCATTTTTTGCTTTTTATCTATTTCAATAATGCGCATCAGCTTTGGGCCACCTTCTCCCAGCTTAATCTCATACACATAAGATTTGATAGAAGCTTTTTTGAACGTATTATTCCACAGAAAGCCTAGCTTAGTGTAAGCGCCAGTTGTCAGTAAATACGCCCCATCTCTGTACACATTATCCCCACCTTTGATGGGCACAGGCAGGTCGATTCGATCTCCTAGACCATCTGAAAGAATGGGATAGGCAAATAGGTTGTTCTCCATAGAAGCAGTCACGAATAGCGTATCTTGCCAAATGGTAAAGCTATTGGTCGCCTCTAGCCTTCCCTCTGATTGGAAAGCTGCTTCTGCGTCTTTTGCGTACAATATGCGTCCTTCTTTCTTCTTGGTAAAGAAGCCTAAGAATAAGCGTCCTCCCATCCAATTAGGCTTATCAAAAAAAGTGGATACATAAAGTCCTCCTTTTTGATCGGGCAGCAAATTATTGGTTTGCCCCAGTCGCTGCGTAGGGTCTTTCCACCTTTTCTCAAAAGCCAGTGTTTCTTTTTTCAATTCGTATTCTACGATTTCATGTTGCCCACTTTGGCGATGTTCGATATTGCCAATGAGGATAAATTTTCCATCGCGTTGAAATATCTTAGCACCCGTCATCAGGTAAGGATCGCTTAGAGGTGTTTGCCCCTCTACCTCAATCCTTCTGGGTAAATTATTATCCAGATCAACTGCCACATAGTGCATGGTCCGCTTTTTCTTTCGTCCACTACGCTTTTTGCATATGGCAATGAGTTGAGGCGCATTAGGAGAGATCAGGTCTAGGGCAAAGTCTTCTGGTCCAGGCTCGACTTGAATGTGTTGCTGAGAAATAGCTGGATGATTCCAAGCTATTAAAAATAAGATTAGGGCGGCTAGCCATTTCGCTATTTTCATCATCATGGTCATTCGTTTAAGGATTGATTATCGACTACCTGATTCTCTCTGAAAATCCGCCAGTTTGGGATATTTGAAAAAGGCAAGAGCCAACCCAAATTTGAAGCTGACAATCCTTTGCTGAAAGTAAATGTTGTAATTATCGCTGCCCCAATAGCCCGCTCGTAGGAATAGGGCAGAATTGGGAGCCCCTGACATTCGCCAATAGGCTGTTACATACAGGTTCAATCGTTTCAAACTCAAATAGGGCACTTTTTGCTGACTTAAGAGATCGCCATCATTATATTTAAAGTCGAGAATGTATTGCAAATTACCAACTATCCTTAGGCTTTCCTTGGCTTCTGTGGGTGTAGTTTGTACAAAGCAGCTTTTATCCTCGCTCAGGATGAGGTCGCGATAATTAGGAATCCAGGAAAAGCCACTTTGTAGATTGAGTCGCCAACGGCCATAGAGGTCCAACTCGTCAAATTCTCTATTCGTCAAAGCATCTGGCCAGTGAATTTCTAGTGCAGCCCGCCAATACCAACGGCGATTAAAGGGAAAATCCAGATTAACAGAATCGCTTGGAACCGTTCTGGAAAAGGACTGCCGTCTATCTACTTTACTGGGTAAACCTGTCGGATTTCGCAAGGGTTTTGATTTCACTCGAAAATCGTACACCCCCCCGTGGATGATTTCAAAAACGACTTGCTCTCCAAAATTCCCATTATACACATTGATCTGCCCAAATTGGGCATTGGGTAAATTGACAGTTGAATCATTGTAAAACTCTGGCCCATCCTGCCCATTAGAATGATGAAAAGCACTGAATCCCCAAAAGCGGCGACTCATGCGAGGCATAGCATCTCGAAGACGGGATTCATCCCAAAGCTTTGGCCCAGAGCGGTAATAAGTGATACGAGGCATATAACTCGGTGTGCGAACGGGCAAAGATTCATCTCCTGCTACCCGACCATCAGGACTACCAGGTGCATGATCATCATTAAAGAAATTGCGAACTTTAAACTGCGGAATAAAATGAATGGTATGCATTCGATGTTTTTTGGAATACCACTTTTTTCCCCCTACAGCAATAGGCACCTGAATATCCGCATCTAACAAAAAAGTCTTCTTCTGATAATCATCAATATTAATCGCATAATTCAAAACTGGAGATATAGTGCTTGGCTCCGCAATGGTCACCATGGTGTTAAAAAAGTCTAAGGTTCGCTTGCGCTGAAGGACCACGCCTGTTATGCCATATTGATCTGTTGCCTGTCGCCAGTTCCCCCCTGGTTCCTCAAAGGGAACAATAGGAAGTCCTCTATATATTTGAGTGGAATCGGGTTCGAGAGTTTGGCTAATTAGTTGGGTAGAAGTAAAAAATAAGGATACGACGAGTAGCATCCAAAGGAAGCTTCTTTTAGACATGGGGTTTAAAGTTGGTTATTCAATTTCGTTTTGAGGCTCTACACGCTAATTTAAGATAAAGAAAATATCTTGTTTTTTGGCATCCTCCATCAATAGTCCTCTCCAAAAGCAAAATCTGGCTGGCGATCCATCCAACGGCCACGTGTAAAATCTGGAAAAGGCATAGGCTGGCTGCCCATAGCAATGGACTGCTCGCTCAGCGGGGTAATGGCCAGCCAGGTGGCTGCATCGTACACATCAAAAGGTGGCGTGGCATTGCGTTTGGCCGACTCGACAAAAGCATGAAGTAAAAAGAAATCCATACCGCCATGCCCCGCACCAATAGCCCTTTGTTCATAGCGCTTCCAGAGTGGATGATCGTATTGAGTCAGATAAGGCTCGGCAGGCTCCCAGCGATGCTCAGGGCTCCGCCCTTCCAGGTGTATAGATTTATTGACAGCCATCCAAAGCCCCTTGGTGCCTTGGACGCGGAAGCCCAGAGAGTAAGGACGCGGCAAGCCTGTATCGTGACTGATGATGATGCTTTCGCCATTATTGGTTTTCAGTACGGTAGTAATGACATCGCCCAATTTGAATTGGATGTTAGCATTGGGATGATTGGGGCCGCCTTTTTCGTGATTGACAATGTATTCGTGTAAGCCGCGAGCTTTGGAAGCCGTAGAAGTTAGGTGTAAAAAGCGGTTGCCGCGATTGATATTGGTGTATTGGGCGACGGGGCCAATACCATGTGTGGGATATAGATCGCCATTGCGGTAAATGGCATGTTGCGTCCGCCAGCGAGCTTCGCTAAAGCCCTCTTTACCAAAGGAGACCCCACCGCCATAAGGATTCACCCCATCATTAAACTTGACATGCCGCAAATCGTGTTGGTAACCACATTCCAAATGAATCAACTCTCCAAATAAATCCTGGCGAACCATATGGAGTACCGCCATGACATCGCGTCGATAGCAAACATTTTCCAAAAAGAACAGTGGTGTTCCCGTAGCTTCATGGGTATTGACCAATTGCCAACATTCGTCAATGGAAAAAGCCCCACAAACTTCTACCCCTACATATTTTCCCGCTTTCATCGCTGCTACTGACATTTCCGTATGCCAGCGCCAGGGGGTAGCAATCAGCACGGCATCTACCTTTTCATCCTCCAATAAAGCC
>JBCBDH010000113.1:0-12401 GCA_038529855.1 Bacteroidota bacterium
CAGAGTAATGGCTGTCCTAATGATACGGCTAATTTTGAAATCACGGTACACCCCAGACCCACAGCTAATTTTAACCTAGCGGAGGAAATTATTTGTGGTTTACCAGATACCGTGGAATTACTCAATGAATCTCTAGGCGCCATTGATTATTTATGGGATTTTGGCAATGGTTTCAATTCTGTACTCACTAATTCAGCAGCCATTTACACAGAGGAGGGGGACCGTCAGATCCAACTCATTGCGACAACGGCCTTTAATTGCAAGGATACCACCACCCAGCTGATTTCTCTCAATCATCAACCTACGGCAGAGATTACGCCCAGAATTTATGTGGGCTGCGAACCTGACACCGTCGTCTTTTCCGCTAGTGGTGATTTTGCGGACGAATGGTTTTGGGATTTTGGCGATGGTCTTATCTCTGAAGCGGAAACGCCCATACATGGGTATCCAGAAGCAGGTACTTATTTGGTTGATCTTTGGGTGGGAAACAATGGACTTTGTTTTGACTCAACTACTGTACCAAGTCGAGTGACCATCAATCCTTCTCCTACTGCCTTTTTTACCACCAATGATTTGGGCAATGGTATTATTGATTTTATCAATGGCTCGGAAGATGCCATCCGCTACTTGTGGGAATTTGAAGAAGATGCTTTCTCAGATGATGTCAATCCCAGTTATGAATACTTTACAAACGGTCCCAGAACCATTTCCCTAACGGCCATACATGAAAATGGCTGCGAGGACATCTATACGCTTGATTTTATGCCAGATTACTTCTTTGGGCTGCACTTTCCCAATGCTTTATCACCAGATAATGGAACGGGAGAGGTGCGCGTATTCAAGCCTAAAGGGATAGGCATTGAAGAGATTCATGTTCAGGTTTTTTCTCGTTGGGGCCAATTGCTCTGGGAATCGCATGATGTATTGAACGAACAGCCAACAGGGGAGTGGGATGGGACGAATTTGGGTGGAGAAGCTGTTCCTCAGGGGACCTATGTCTGGAAGGTTTGGGTGAAGTTTGTGAATGATATTGAGCAGGTGAGAACAGGGAATGTGACCGTGATTCGATAAGCTAAATCTTCAACACCCGCATCCCCTCCGTTCGCTTATTAACAAACTGCCGTATAATCCGTGCCACTTCTGGGTTGTGTGCAAAAGGCTTGATGGCATCTTTCAAGGTCTCGATATTTCCCGAGTGGCCATTGATATCCACATAGCCAAAGCCCTTGTATTCACCATCCTCGACCAAAACTACCGATTGTTCCTCCTTGTGTCGGCCTACGTCTAGGATGAGAAAGTCCTCAGGGAAGTCCAAGTCAATCAGCTCGATGGCTTCTTCCAAACGAGCATTGTATTCTTCTGGTGATTCTTCGCTAATACAGGCGCCATGGCATTTGTGAAGGTGAAAATGGAAACAAGGTCTTCCACTGTCGATATTGCAAAGGTGTTGGCAAAGGCTGTACTTTTCCAGCAGATAGTTGAGGGCCCCTTTAGCGGAGGCGAGTTTGGAATATTCGCGAATGACCTGCAGTTCTTTTTTCTTTTTCTTACTGGCTTTAGTGATATCTAAGCAGATATAGCCTGCTTCGTTTTCATAAGCGTAAATCACATATTGAAAGCTGCGTTCTTTTTGAGCGCGATTAATCCAGGGATGGTAAAATTTGATCTCATGGGATTCTTGTAGCAGAGCGACCAATTCGCTCCCCGTTACTTCAAAACTAATGTCAAATACATTTTGCTGTAGCTTATCAGCCTTAGCTGTTTGCTTTCCAAAATGCTGCATGACGCGTTTTCGGATATTGATGCTTTTACCAACATAGATGATTTTCATGCTTTGGTCATGGAAATAATAGACGCCCGTTTCTTCTGGTAGTTCGTGCAATTTTTCCAGACTGATGCTTGGTGGAAGTTGGGATTCGCGTACACCCAGATTGACCAAATCATTGATGTCCTCTTCGCTACGGTCTTTACGGATGATTCGCTCGAATAGCTCAACGGTGGCCATCGTATCGGCCATAGCGCGGTGGCGGGCATCTACTTTGATCTTGAAATACTGGATCAATTTTCCAAGGCTATAAGAGCGCAAACCGGGCATGGCCTTTCGTGCCAATCGCACCGTACAGAGCTGTCGGCGAGAGTAGCTATAACCCAAACGACGAAATTCCTCTTTAATAAAGCTGTAATCAAAGCGGACATTATGCGCTACAAAAACGGCTCCTTGGGTCATCTCGACCACCTTTTTGGCCACCTCGTAAAACTTCGGCGCGTCGGCCACCATTTCTTGGGTAATCCCAGTCAATTGTGTAATATTGCGTGGAATGCTTCGCTCGGGATTAATAAGGGTTTCAAAGCTGTCCAATATCTTTTCTCCATCGTGCAAAACGATAGCGATTTCTGTAATTTTATCCCGATTGGCCTTGCCCCCGGTTGTTTCGATGTCGATAATGGCGTAATGCTTCTTGGCCATAGATAAAGTCATTTTAACAAAAAATGCAGAGGCACTCTTCTAGCCCCCGTCAATTGAACAGTGGCTATTGAAAAGTCTCTCTGCATAGATGCCACTAAATTACAATTATGTTGACGAATCTGAAAATCATTTTGTGCTTTTTATGGATAGTACCCATGATTAATAGTGGGGGCTGTCGCTCTAAAACTAGTGAAACAGGGCCTGTTGTTGTGGAAGAGACCAGCGTAGCAGATACCTCTAAGGTACTTCCCATCCGCGTTGGGGCAGCACAAATGGACCGCTATTTAGATAAATTGAAGGGAAAAAAAGTGGCTTTGGTGGTCAATCAAACCTCTAGGGTAGGATCGCAACACCTAGTAGACACCTTGCTGGCATCTGGAATTGATATCCGCAGACTGTTTGCACCAGAGCATGGCTTTCGAGGGGAGGCAGATGCTGGTGAGCAAATCAAAGATGGGGTAGATACGCAGACAGGGGTTCCCGTTATTTCTCTTTATGGTAATAATAAAAAGCCAAGTGCAGCGCATTTGAAAGGATTGGATTACATCGTTTTTGATATTCAAGATGTGGGCGCCCGTTTCTATACTTATATCTCCACTATGCACTATGTCATGGAGGCTTGTGCGGAGGAAAAAGTAGCTTTTTTGGTATTGGATCGTCCCAATCCCAATGGCCATTATGTGGATGGTCCTTTGCTAAATCTGGATTATCAATCCTTTGTTGGTATGCATCCCATTCCCGTCGTTCATGGAATGACAATCGCCGAATACGCCCGAATGATCAATGGAGAGGCTTGGCTAAAAGAGGGTCAGCAATGCCAATTGGAATGGGTGCTTTGTGAAAACTACGATCATCAGCGCTTTTACGAACTTCCCATCAAACCCTCGCCTAATCTGCCTAATAGCCAATCCATCTATCTCTACCCATCTCTTTGCTTTTTTGAGGGGACCGTCTTAAGTGCAGGTCGCGGAACTAATAAACAATTTCAAATCTATGGTCATCCCAATCTGGAAACGGGTGATTTTCAATTTACCCCACAGTCCATGCCTGGAGCCAAATATCCTAAACACGAAGGGAAAACCTGTCGAGGCGTAGATTTGAGTCAAATGCCCACTGCTGATTTGCAAGCCGAAGCACAGCTTAATTTAGATTATCTGCTGAATGCTTATCAGAACTTTCCTGACAAGGCCCAATTCTTTTTGCCCAATCACTTTATTGATAAATTGGCAGGTAGTGATCAATTGAGAAAGCAGATTGAAGCGGGTCAATCTGCTTTCCAAATCCGTCAGTCCTGGGCGGCAGGGTTGCAAAGCTTTAAGCTGATTAGACGGAAGTATTTATTGTATGAGGATGCCCTAAACTAAAGGCAAACAAATCATCATTTAAAAACGCAGACCTGCGTTCAGACCCCAGAAAAAGACTTTATCTCCATTCTGGTATTGTTGATAAGCAGCTTTTGATCCCAGAACCAAATGCTTGACGACAAACACCTCATAGGCCAGCATTACAGAATACCCCAGACTTTCCTGTCTATCTGAAGTCAACTCATCATTGAATAGGGTATCTGTCCCCGAAATAATCTCCGTATTGTAGCGATGATCTCTAAAGCGATAGCTACCGCCAAAACCCATCTTTAGGCGATTGACACGATTATTTACAGGTGATAAAAAGAGGTGAGCATCTCCTTGATAAGCTTTAGTGGATTGCTCAAATCCGTTAGAGTGATTCTCTGAGGCGCTCGTCCTACTCGCGCTAAGTCCGATACTCATAAAATTAAAAAGTCGTCGGTCATAGTCGAGGTACTGCTGTTTACCAAAGTAAGCACCATTATCGAGGTAAGCGGTTCCAAAACCTACTTTAAGTGTTCTTTTCGGTGTGCCATCTTGGGCCATTGCAGTGATCATCAGCCCAAAGAACATAGTCAATAGAAGGACGGTCTTTTTCATATGCGTGTAGATTGATTTCCTTGGTTTGACTATCAAATTATTCATCCGTTTAAGGGGAATCAAGTAGGAGGGAGAGCTTTAACCCATCTTTAACGAGCTATCTGGGGAAGTGTTAATCTATTTAACAAAGAGAGGGAACCAATAGTAGGTAAAGGATCAGTTCTCAGCTAATAAGTCAGAGGCATTAGTCATGGAGCCTGCTATTTTCCTTAAAAAAAGTAAATAAATTTATCAAATTATAAATAATTGATTATCAATTGATTAGTATTTGATTTGATCAGATGTCTGTTAGATTTGAACAATATTATTTATGGAATTTTGAAGATGTTGCGTCCTATTAGGGAAGTACTTCAAAATAATGGGGGAATCCATGGAGGATTTCTGAGTTTTTGCGACCATAGGTCAGCGCAAAGAGTGGCGGAGCTTTGACTTTTAAGCTGTTTGGGCTGGTGGTCGGCGGTGGTGGCCAGGGTGGGCCCTCCCAACACGGAGGCTATTAAAAAATTAAATAAAATTATATATATATATATATTTCACCTGCCATTTCTAAAACTTATACTTCATCTGCACCCTGACCTGCGACCGCCGCTGCCCCAAAATCTCTTCAAAACTATTCCCAAAGCCCTCCGCTTCCGGCCAATAGGTCTGTGCATATCGAGCCTCTAAAGTCAGGTTTCGAATACCCTTATAACGAACATTGAAGTAAAAACGACTGCCTTTGTTATAGTAGGAGGGAATAGAAAAAGTATAAAGCAAATCATTTTCAAAGGAGTAAAAGCGAATATTATAACCATCGGTTTCGTAAATAGAAAAGCGGGCAGTAAAGGAAACGGGGAATCGTTTGGGTTTGTACAAAATATCCTGATAAAGGGCTACACCAGTTTCTCGATCAAGATCGCTGCCGCTGTCGTAATAGCCGACATCTAAACGGGCGCGGAGCTCCAGGGCGCTTGTCAATTTATTGGAAACATTAAATCGCCATTGCTGTCGGATGGTCTCTACTAAGAAATCCAGCTTTGTAGTATTACCAACCGCATTGCGTTGTCTGCGTTCGTGGCGAAATTCGATATAAGCCTGCATACGACGTTTGCGCTTGTACGTGACGCGAGCGCGGTATTCGACGCCGTTGGATGGCGCATCGACACCAAAGCGGAGCCAGGGATGGCGATACAGATCAGCATAGGCGGCGAATTTCCAGTGTTGGCCTTTGAGCATTTCCAGACCAATGTAAAAGCCGCTTTCATTTCTCGTTCCGGTCGTCTCTGCAAAGGCATTGGCATTGATGGCTTGATAGGCTGCCGGGAAATGGCGATGTAGCAGTGCCAGACTCAATTCACGGTCTAGTCCAAGGATCAGTCCATTGATCGTGGCAACTTTCCCATTATCACTTATGGCTGTCTCACCAAAGAAGTTGTAATTGCGAAAAACATAAGCGTAGTCCACACTTGCATTGATCAATTGATCCCCATTAAAGAAAAACCGATTGTAGGGGAAAATGACTCTATTAAGGGCTTGGTTAAAGCGATTGAATAAACCGTTTACGGCAATATGTCCCAGGTCTGTTTTATATTTCAGGGTTCCGCCTATAGCCAGATGATTAATGGCATCTTCATCCGCTATTTCATTGGCAGTGCGGTGTAGTCCTGTGTTTTGGAGGGAGGTAAATCCTGCAATATTTTCATCGTTTTCCAGGGTATCAGAGAGGATAAGATTGGCATCTCTTTTTTGGAAAGAGCCAAAAGCGGTCAGTTCCCATCGCTCACTCAGGCCGATCGTAGCGCCCACACCACGTAAAAAATCGTTTTCATTAACCGAGCGATAAGCATTGAGCGGAAGACGGGAGCGTCGAATGTCCATCACCTCGCTGCTTTTTCCTCGACCAAAACCCGTATACATGATCAATCCTTGCCCCATACTAGCTGTAAAATCACCAATGGCCAGGCTTTTCAATCGCTTAGAATAGTTTTTTAAAAAGAAATGGGCGGAGTAAAAATCAAAGCCTCTTGGATTACTTTTGGCAAAGAAAGCTTCGCCTGGGTCCTTTTCAGCCGTTATGCCATAGCTGAGTTTGTCTTCGTAATTGTGTCGGTAGCGAAGATAAATTTGATTGGGATCTCCTTCAAAAGAAGGGACAAAACCATTGGATTCTGTACCCACAAAACCCCTTTGCTCCTCCAGCGTGCGACTCCAGCGGATAAACAACTCATTATCGCCATTCAAAAGCATTTGGCCGATCGGTAGTTGATAATCGTCTATATCGCCGCCAACTTGCACAAAAGGAAGAATTTGATTAATAGTGCTCAAATCAAAACCTGGAATGGCCTGTAGCTCATAGATGGCGATCAGCTTTCCAGCCTCTCTACGATAGCTGAGGAAATTATTGATTTGCAGGGTGCTTAGCAAACGCAAATCTTCCAAATCCTCTCGACTTACTTTATTGAGATCAAGCGGGTTTTCTCTGTAGATGGATAGATTGTCAAATAGGGCGTTAAAATCGAAGTTGACATCGTCTTCAACACCTTGAATAAAGTCTTCTACTAAATCAATATTAATCGTTTCTTCTTCTGGAGGGAGGGTGTCTCTTTGTTGAGCATATAGCATAGGAGTCATCTGTAGGGACAGGTAGAAGAAGAGGCTCAGTGGGAGCATGCGAAAAAAGAAACAGCGATCCATTGATCTAAGGTACAAACTGCTATCCGACTTTTGGTAAATCCAGTCTGCGAATTTAATCTAAAGAATTTCTTGGGGCTTGCCCTGAGGTAAAACAAAAGAAGCTGCTTTAGCAGTGCTAATTGGGATGCTCTGGGGGCTCTGCCCTGGAGAAGACTATTCCTTTGATAAAAAATATTACTCAGATGGAATTTTCTTTACGTATTATATTCGCCAATAAATTAATCCTGTCACTGAATTTTTTGTGAGGCTGGTTAAATTAGGAATTAAGCCTTACCTTGCGAACGTATAATACAAAAATCCAAATGAGATGAAGACGCCTTTGTGTATTGCAAAGGCTTCTTTTATTTAGTCTCCTAAAGAAATGATACTATGCAAAAGCACCTCGATCTCATGCGCATTACTCGACGCAATTTGATAGGTATTGCCCAATCCTTTTCCCTGGATCAATTGAATGAAATTCCAGCTCCACTTCGCAATAATATCGTTTGGAATGTTGCTCATGTAGTGGTTACTCAGCAATTACTTTGCTATGGGCTTGCTGGTTTGAAGCTGAATGTGGACATAGAAATGGTAGAGAAATACCGCAAGGGAAGCCGTCCAGAGGCATCAGTAGGACCTGAAGAATGGGAACACATCCAGGGCTTGATGGTCAGCTTAGTCGATCAAACAGAGCAGGATCTGGCCGAAGGGCGCTTTCAGGAACTCCGATCCTACAGTACCAGCTACGGCGTCACGCTAAATACCATTGAAGATGCCTTTGCTTTCAATAATCTTCACGAAAGTATGCATCTGGGCACCGTAATCGCCATGCGTCGCTTACTCCGCTAGATAATCGTAGACATACTTTCGGAAATATTACCCTTGTTCAATTGGAAATTTTCGTCTAAAACTAAGGAAGACAGTACATCACCAGTCTGCGAACAACTGTAGTGTACTTGGGTATCTAAATCGGGTGTGCCAATGCCCTCTTCCAAACAGCGATAAACAGCATGGCGAACAGCTGCTGCCTCATCTACCATACCTAAATGATCTAATAACATAGCTGCGGAAAGAATAGCAGCCATTGGATTGGCCATATCTTTTCCGGCTGCCTGAGGATAAGAGCCATGGATAGGCTCAAATAGAGCATTCGCCGTACCAATAGAAGCGGAGGGAAGCAATCCCATAGAACCTGTTAAAACACTGGCCTCATCGGATAAAATATCGCCAAACATGTTACTGGTCAATACCACATCGAACTGAGCAGGGTATTGAATGATTTGCATAGCGGCATTGTCTACAAACATGTAAGCCAATTCGACATCTGGATAGTCCTTGTGTATTTTAGTCACGGTATCTCTCCAAAGTCGCGAAGATTCCAGCACATTGGCCTTATCTACCAAAAGCAATTTTTTACGGCGTCGCAGGGCTGCTTCAAAAGCCAAACGGCTTATGCGATCAATTTCTGAGACACTATAAAAACACTGGTCATAAGCACTTTGCCCATCCTCGCTTCGATGCTTTTTCCCAAAGTAGATCCCACTGGTCAGCTCTCTGTAAATGACAAAATCCACGTCTTTGACTTTCTCTTCCTTTAGTGGCGAGAGTCGAAGTAATTTGGGATAAGTTTGTACAGGACGGATATTGCAAAACAGACCCAATGCCTTGCGCAAACGCAGCAAACCCTGCTCTGGACGAACGGGTGCATTGGGGTCATTATCATATTTGGGGTCACCAATGGCCCCAAACAAGATGGCATCAGCATTCAGACAGGTTTGTAGGGTCGAATCGGGTAGGGGATCACCATGTCGGTCAATGGCGATAGCGCCTACGTCAGCTGACTCATAACTAAATTCATGGCCAAACCGCTGGGCGACTGCTTCCATTACCTTGATGGCTTGTTCTGTTACTTCAGGCCCAATTCCATCACCGGCCAATACCGCTATTTTCTTGTTCATTTGTTTAGATATTCTTCAAAAACTAATCGTTCTGTTTTTTTCAAATGCTTCAATTTTTGAACGCTTACTCAAAAGATAATCAATATCATCATAACCATTGAGCAAACACATTTTTTTGTAAGTATCAATATCAAAATTCTCGTTCTCTCCGCTCTCTGCTAAGCTAATTTCTTGCTGCTCTAGATTCACTTTAATCTTCGTCTGCGCGTCGCGCTCCACTGCGGAAAACAACTGATGCAAAAAATGAGGACTCACCGTCACTGGCAGTAAACCATTATTCAAGGCATTACCCTTAAAAATATCCGCAAAAAAGCTAGAGATGACCACCCTGAAACCATAGTCATAAATGGCCCAAGCGGCATGTTCTCTACTAGAGCCACAACCAAAGTTTTTTCCCGCTAATAATATCTTTCCATTGTAGGTGGGATTGTTGAGGATAAAATCAGGCTTGGCCTGTCCCTGTGGATCATAGCGCCAATCCCGAAATAGATTATCGCCAAATCCTTCTCTAGTCGTCGCTTTCAGAAATCGCGCGGGGATGATTTGGTCGGTGTCGACATCTTCAATAGGAAGGGGAACTGCAGGAGATATAAGGGTTTTGAATTTTTCCATTTTTTCTATTTTAGATCATCTGTCATTGAGCAAAAATCAAGGACAGCACTCACTACGCATCTTCAGTATCAATCTTACAAATAATCTCGAACATCTACCAGTTTACCCTCTACAGCAGTAGCCGCAGCAGTGAGAGGGCTGGCTAGGATGGTTCGGGCCCCAGGACCTTGTCTTCCTTCAAAATTTCGATTGGAAGTAGAAACACAGTATTCCCCCTTGGGTACCTTATCTTCGTTCATGCCCAAACAGGCCGAACAACCTGGTTCTCTGAGCTGAAATCCTGCTGCTTCAAAAATTTGATCCAAGCCTTCTGCCTTAGCCTGTTTCTCTACCAGTTTAGAGCCTGGAACGATCATGGCCTGAACGTGATCCGCTTTTTGCTTTCCCTTTACATAACGCGCTACTATGCGTAAATCCTCGATCCGAGAATTGGTGCAACTACCAATAAATACATAATTGATCGGTTGGCCTTTGAGCAATTGACCAGACTGCAAGTTCATATATCGTAGTGCTTTATCAAAAGAAGCATTTTGCGATAGGTCAGATGGGGTAGGGACAGGGTCAGAAATTTTAATTCCCATTCCAGGATTAGTCCCATAGGTTACCATAGGGGCTATATCCTCCGCTTCATAGATGTATTCCTGGTCAAAGACCGCATCCTCATCACTGTACAGGGTTTTCCAATAGGATAAGGCTCGGTCCATCTCTGCACCTTGAGGGGCAAATTTTCGACCTTGGATATACTGGAAGGTTGTCTCATCTGGTGCGATGAGTCCACCTCTAGCTCCCATCTCTATACTCATATTGCAAATGGTCATCCGCGCTTCCATTGAAAGGGAGCGAATGGCAGAACCAGCATACTCTACAAAGTGACCTGTGGCGCCACTGGTGCTGAGTTTGGAAATGATGTATAGGATGATATCTTTTGACAAAACGCCGCGTTGCAACTCACCATTGATGGTGATGCGCATGCGTTTGGGTTTTTGTTGTAGGACACACTGTGTAGCCATCACTTGTTCTACCTGACTGGTGCCAATCCCAAAGGCGATACAACCAAAAGCACCATGCGTAGAGGTATGACTATCTCCACAAACGATGGTCATACCTGGGCGGGTAATACCCAGCTCTGGTCCAATAACGTGTACAATCCCCTGGTAGGGATGCCCTAATCCATACAATTCCAATCCAAATTCATCACAGTTCTTGATCAAGGTATCTACCTGAAATCTCGACAACTTATCAGCGATGGGGAGATGTTGATTGATGGTGGGAACATTGTGATCTGCGGTGGCGATGGTTTGGGACCTTCGGAAAAGATCGAGGCCACGCTTTCGCAAGCCTGCAAAGGCTTGAGGGCTGGTCACTTCGTGAATAAAGTGTCGATCAATGTAAAGGATGTCTTGACCACCGTCTACTTTGTCGACGATGTGTGCATCCCATATCTTATCAAAGAGTGTTTTTCCCATAATTATACTAAAGTACTCAAAATCAAAAAATTGTCGGACTATCGTAATTGATACTTTAGTCCGACAATTCGGTAATCTACAAAATAAAACTGGGAGGCGAAAGCTTAACGGCTTGCCGCCTGTACATAATTGACTTCCTGGCGTTGAAGCAACATGCGAAGATCCGCATTATCTACTTCCTTCTTCTTATCTGCCAAGGTCAAAAAATTCTTATAAGTAACATCCAATTCCTTCTTGGTCAAATTAAACCCTATTTGCTTAGCGCGATAGGCCAGTGCTGCACGACCACTACGGGCAGTAAGCACGATGCTGGATTGATCGACTCCAACATCAGCGGGATTAATAATTTCGTAAGTGTCTCTGCGTTTAATTACCCCGTCTTGGTGGATACCAGAAGAGTGAGCAAAAGCATTATCACCAACAATGGCTTTATTGGGTTGAACGACTACGCCCATCCGCTCTGAAACCAAACGGCTGATAGGATTGAGCATTCGCGTCTCAATTTCTGTGTACAAATTCAAATGAGGATGCTGCTTCATCACCATCACCACTTCTTCCAAACTGGTATTTCCAGCGCGTTCTCCAATGCCATTGATGGTACATTCGATTTGTGTTGCTCCATTTTGAACAGCAGCAATAGAGTTGGCTGTGGCCATACCCAAATCATTGTGGCAATGAGTGGAAATGCGAGCTTTGTGGATTCCTTTGACATTCTCCTTTAGGAAGCGAATCTTTGCACCGTATTGATCTGGTAAACAATAACCCGTTGTATCAGGGATATTGACCACAGTTGCACCAGCCTTAATAACTGCTTCGATGACTTTGGCTAGATAGACATTATCCGTCCTACCAGCATCTTCTGCGTAAAATTCCACATCCTCGACAAAGCTCTTGGCATACTTGACTGCCGCTACTGCTCGTTCTAATATCTTTTCTGGGGTACTACCCAATTTGTGATAAATATGAGAATCAGAAGTACCAATTCCAGTATGGATACGTGGGCGATTGGCATGAATCAAGGCTTCTGCAGCGACTTTGATGTCTTTATCAACGGCTCTGGACAATCCACAAACGATGGGATACTTTACTGCTTTGCAAATTTCTTCTACGGAGCGAAAATCTCCAGGGCTTGAAATCGGAAAACCAGCCTCGATAACATCAACACCTAATCGCTCTAATTGTAGGGCGATTTCTATCTTTTCGGGTGTGTTTAATTTACATCCGGGCACCTGCTCTCCGTCCCTCAGCGTGGTGTCGAAAATGTGAACTCTAGTAGAAGAAATTTGCAAAGCAGTAAAGT
>JBCBDH010000114.1:0-12285 GCA_038529855.1 Bacteroidota bacterium
GAACTAAACGATGACCCCCTGAATCCCATCACTCGTTTTGGTCATTATCGGCAATTACGGGAATATACTCGTCCATTAATTTGATCATAAGCCGTGCAAGGCGCGTTTTAGCCTGACCGCGAAGACCAAGAAGTAATATATTGTGTTGAGAGAGAATGGCACGTTCCAGATCGGGCAAAACCGTGTCGTCAAAGCCCAGAATACCGTCAAAAACCTTTTCCTTGGCCTTCAACTTAGCAATCAAATTATCTCTGAGTTCTTCTTTGATGGATTTGGATTGATATCCTGCTGCTTTTAGCTGACCGAGCGTCTTTATCTGATCAATATTCATGCTTGACTTACTTTGTGTGGTGGTGCTAATGGCCATAAGACGAGTTTAAAGTAGGCTAACGTTTCGCGCTGACGAATTGTTTAGCTATTCCTCTTTCCATTTGATCATGGGAAGGGTTTTAACCACCGTTTGAATCGTATTATTGATTCGCTCTTCTGCCAAGACCATTTTACCTTTTTTCAGGGCTTCCAGCATAGTATTTTCATAATGCCGTACAGTGATCAATTGCAAACCTCTTTCGATGACAATCTGAAAGTCAGATTCGATCTGTTGGGCAAAAGCATCTACCCGATCATCGACGTCGCTAACACATACCACAAAACTGATTGCTGTATTCTGCATCATATTCACTTGTAAGCGATGTTCAGCGATAAGCTTGAATAGAAACCGAAGGTGTTGTTCCGCCACAAAAGAAAAATCTCTGGTGGAGATATTCAACAAGGCTTGGTTTTCCTCGACAGCCACCATGGGGGGATAGTTATCCTCTACTTCTGCTCCAATGTAGGTGCCGCTTCCCTTTGGGTCAATAAAAGACTTCACATAGAGCGGGATACTCTTATTCTGTAAGGGCTTAATGGTTTTAGGATGAATTACTTTAGCCCCATAATAAGTCATTTCGATGGCCTCGCGATAGGACAAGCGGTCTAATTTGACCACATTATCAAATTTGCGGGGATCAGCAGTCAGTACACCTGGCACATCCTTCCAAATGGCCATGTATTCTGCATCCAAACAAAAAGACAGAATCGCAGCGGTATAATCTGAGCCTTCTCTACCTAAAGTCGTGGTAAAGTTTTCCGAAGTACTACCGATAAAGCCTTGCGTCAAAACAAAGCCTCCCTGCTCAATGGCAGGACGAGCATTTCGATTGACAAAATCGATGGTTTCTTCCCATTGCACCCAAGCTTCGCGATAGAGATTATCGGTTCGAATAAGATCGCGGGCATCCAGCCACTGGCATTTTACTCCCTCTTGGTTGAGGAAGGCACTGACGATTTTTGAGGAGATCAACTCCCCTACCGAAACCATTTGGTCATACATATAATCATAGGATTCATGGGGGGGATCATCCAACACCCAGTCAATCTCTACAAAAGTGTCATTGATATCAGTTAGGATGTCTTCTTTTTGGGTAAACAATTCGTTAATGATCTCCAAATGAAAGCGTTTGACCTGATCTAGGAACTCAGTGGCCCGACCATCCTGTCGGGCATGAGCTTGCGCAACGGCCTCCAAGGCATTGGTCGTTTTGCCCATAGCAGACACAACGATACAAATGGGTTCTTCTTGATAATCAGCTAATATCTGAACTACATTTCTAAGGGCATTGGCATCTTTTAAAGAGGCACCACCAAATTTAAAAACCTTGATATTCTTTTTAATCATAGATAAAACGAGTGAGAAAGAGTGGAAATAGTCTTATTTCTGCTCGTGGTATTTTAAATAATTCGGGCAAATGTACCCATATCATTGTCTGATTGCAAAGATCAAATAGCCTATTTTAAAAAGGAAGCAATCATATTGCGATTTCGATAAAAAGCGGTGCCTTAGTTGGTAAATAATTATTGATTTTTCAAGAACTTAAGCCCAAATCCTTAACTTAGCATCGTAAAAACAAATCGATGTCGCCAGAAATAGCAACTGCATTTACCGTCCTTTGGGTGGGGATGATAACGGTGTTTGTCATTCTCTCCCTAGTGGTCGTCTCGGGTCAATTACTCATCCGTATTATTAATCGCTACTTCCCAGTGGTTAGCGATCCTCCTGTAAATAGCACTGCTCCATCCAAAGAAAGCACGGTAATCAAAGTACCATCGCCGAATCCAGCTCAGATTGCAGCCATCACCGCCGCCGTCGATTTGTTGACTAAAGGAAAAGGACAAGTTAGTAGAATTGAAAAGGTAGAACCCTGATCTGCTGACGATAAAACCAAAGAAAACTATGGCAAGGGAAATCCACTTGTGCTTGGTCTACCGCGATATGTGGCAATCATCAGGTAAGTATGTTCCGCGAGTTGACCAATTAAAACGCGTTGCTGGCCCAATTATAGATATGGGCTGTTTTAAAAGAGTAGAAACCAATGGAGGCGGATTTGAACAAATCAACCTCTTATTTGGCGAAAACCCAAACCGATCTGTCCGTGAGTGGACCCAGGCATTCAACGATGCAGGCATCCAAACCCAAATGCTGGAACGCGGGCTCAATGGCATTCGAATGAGTCCAGTCCCTGCCGACATCCGAAAACTGATGTTTAAGGTCAAAAAACGACAAGGAACAGACATTGCCCGTTCCTTTGACGGACTCAATAATCCCCAAAATCTGGAAAACTCCTTCCTCTTTGCCAAAGAAGCAGGAATGATCGCTCAAGGCGCCCTGAGTCTGACCTTCTCTCCAATCCATACCGTAGAACACTATATTGATCTAGCAGAGAAATACCTCGCCATTGGTGCAGAAGAAATCTGTATCAAAGATATGGCGGGCATTGGTCGCCCTGTATCCATTGGTAAGATCGTAAAAGGCATCAAAGAGCGGCATCCCAAAGTATTGGTCCAATACCATGGCCATTCCACCCCTGGTTTTTCCGTAGCCTCTGCCCTCGAAGCAGCAAGAGCAGGTGCCGATATTATAGACGTTGGGATGGAACCCCTATCTTGGGGCACAGGCCATGCCGACCTGTTGACCATCCATGCCATGCTCAAAGATGCAGGGTTTATAGTTCCCGATATCAATATGCGAGCTTACATGCAGGTGCGCAGCCTAACCCAGGAATTTGTCGACGACTTTTTGGGTTATTACATCAATCCACGCAATCGCTATATGAACTCCCTGCTGATCGGACCAGGTTTGCCAGGAGGGATGATGGGGAGTTTGATGGCTGATTTGGAAAACAACCTCAAAAGCTTGAATAAGTGGTTGAGCAAAAGGGGAAAGACCAATATGAGCCAAGAGGACCTGCTGATTCGCCTATTTGATGAAGTGAGCCATGCCTGGCCCAAACTGGGTTATCCACCCCTGGTCACCCCATTTAGCCAATATGTAAAGAATGTCTCCCTGATGAATGTCATCCAGATGATTAAGGGCAGAGATCGCTGGTCGATGATCGATGAAAATACTTGGGGGATGATTATGGGGCGTTCGGGACAATTACCTGGCCCCTTGGGAGAAGAGATTATTGCCTTGGCTAAAAGCCAAGATCGCGAATTTTACGAAGGCTATCCGCAAGACCTCTATCCAGATGAATTGGAATTATTTGCTGCTGAAATGGACAAAAGAGGCTGGGACTATGGCGAAGACGATGAAGAACTCATGGAATACGCCATGCATCCTACTCAATACGAAGACTATAAATCAGGCAAGGCCAAGCAGCGATTTTTGGAAGACTTGGAAAAACGCAAGGCGGCCAAGCATCCTCAAACAAACCTAAGTAAAGCACCAGTTCCTAATGCTGCTCCAAGCAATTTCCAGCCTAAGGAAATGAATGTAGAAGTCAATGGGGAACAATTCCGCGTCAGCATTTCCTATGATGAGTCGACGATTACCCCTCCTCAGCCCAGAAGTAATGGCCAAAGCACACCTGCTACTAAGTCCAATGGCCCAGCCCAAAAAGAAACTGGTCACTATCAAACCATTATTGCGCCTTTGGAGGGCAAATTTTTCCTGACCAGAGAGTCCTCAGAGATTCCCATCAAAGTAGGCGATAGTATTAATAAAGGAGACACCATTGCTTACATAGAAGCCATGAAGGTCGTCAATGCCATTGCGGCTGACAAGAGCGGGACGGTGATGGAGATTATACCAAGTAATGGCGACGACATAGAGGAAGATGATGTTATTATGAAAATAGCCTAGTCCTTCGATCTGAAAACCTGTTCATGGAGATACTAGAGAAACTATATGAAATGACGGCTTTGGGAGAGCTAATCGCTCAACCCAGTACCTTAGTTATGTTGGCCATCGCTTTTGGCTTATTATATATGGGTATTCACAAGCGCTACGAACCCCTGTTGTTGGTCCCGATCGCCTTTGGTTTACTATTGGCCAATTTTCCAGGAGGTAATATGAGCGTGACGCCTGCTACGGAGGAAAACGATATTCTTCAACTTACTTTATTGGAAATTGCCAAGGATCACGGTATTATGAATTTACTTTATTATACTTTGATCAAAACAGGTTTACTGCCTCCACTCATTTTTATGGGGGTAGGTGCCATGACGGATTTTGGTCCAATGTTGCGCAATCTGCGTTTGGCCTTTTTTGGTGCTGCTGCACAGATCGGAATTTTCACAGTGCTGATCTCTGCTGTGTTATTTGGTTTTAGCTTACAGGAGGCAGGCGCATTGGGTATTATTGGTGGTGCAGATGGACCAACGGCTATCTATACTTCTATTGTTTTGGCTCCTCATCTGTTAGGTCCTATTGCCATTGCAGCTTACTCCTATATGGCCTTAGTTCCGGTCATCATTCCTTTGGTGGTTCGTTTTACCATTAGTGATGAAGAGTTGCGCATCAATATGAAAGAGGAAGAAAAACGCCATCCCAATAAAGTAAAAATCAAGAATTTGCGTTTGGTCAAAATTGTCTTTCCCATTGTTTTGGGGACTATTGTTTCTATATTGGTACCCTCCTCCGTACCATTAGTTGGTATGCTTTTATTTGGCAATTTGATTAAAGAAATCGGATCAGATACCAACCGCTTGTTTAAAGCTGCTTCTGAGACCATTATGAATACCGCTACCATATTTTTAGGATTGACCGTTGGAGCGACGATGACTGCTAGCAGCTTTCTCAATCAAGAAACTTTATTGATCGTAGTGGGCGGTTTTGTCGCTTTTGCCATTTCTATTTTTGGAGGTATTATGGCTGTTAAAATATACAATCTATTTTCCTCCAAAAAAATCAATCCGCTCATAGGAGCCACAGGGCTGAGTGCTGTGCCAATGGCTTCCAGAGTAGCCAATGAAATCGCTTTGCGAAACGATCCCAATAATCACCTCTTGCAATATGCCATGTCTAGCAATATTTCTGGTGTGATTGGCTCAGCAGTGGCTGCAGGTGTTTTGATTTCTTTTTTGGGCTGATTGTTTAAAGCTTATTTAATAATTGGGGTCAATAATGACCTGCCGCTATTCCATCCAATTGCTATGTATAGAATCATCAAAACAGACGCTACTCATCCAGATTTTATCGAATTGGTCAAAGCACTAGATGCTGAACTAGCCATAAGAGATGGCGACGAGCATGACTTTTATGATCAATACAATAAAATCGACCAAATCAAATATGCGCTAGTTGCTTATGAAGGGGACCAAGCCGTTGGTTGTGGTGCGATTAAAGCCTTTGACGGGGAGACGATGGAAGTTAAGCGGATGTATGTACCCCCTGCAAAGCGCGGTAAGGGTATCGCCTCTCGCCTACTTCAGGCGCTGGAGCAATGGGCAGCTACTTTGGGGTATAAACGCTGTGTTTTGGAGACTGGGAAAAAACAACCAGAAGCCATTGCCCTTTATAAAAAAAGTCAATACCAGGTCATTCCCAATTATGGACAATATGTAGGCATTGACAACAGCGTTTGTTTTGAGAAATCCCTATCGTAATTTTGAGTACAACTACCAAACTTGGTTTGGCATAGACTGTTCTTATTCTAGAACACCACAAGAATCCCGAAAATGAAAATCAGAGTAGATCAAATTAAAGCGCTCATCGAGCAATTGGACAGCATTGTCCAAGCCATTCAACAGGCAGAAAAGGAACAAAAGGAATCCCTAAAAGACATTTACCCAAGCTATCAAAAAAGTGCCCGCAACCTTATTCATTATCGAAGCTTCCGACAGTTTGATCTAAGAAGTATACAGAATAAATTGCGCAATCTAGGGCTCACTCGATTGGCTAAGGCAGAGAGCCATGTAAAAGCCAGTTTGTTTAATACCCAATATATTTTACAAACCCTTATCGGTAAAGCACCCAAGGGAAGAAAAAAATCAGGTTTGTCTATTAAAAAAGGCCAAAACCAACTGATCAAACACACCAAGGCGCTCCTTGGCTATCGCTCAAAAGGGCGAAGGGTAAGGATTATGGTCACTCAACCTACACAGTCTGCCTATGACTACTCATTGGTCCATCAAATGGTCAAAAATGGCATGAACTGCGCCAGGATCAATTGTGCACATGATGGGCCAGAGGTTTGGAAAAAGATGATTGCCCATGTCAAAAAAGCCTCCAAGGCAATGGGCAGAAAGGTAAAAATTACCATGGACCTAGCAGGGCCAAAAATTCGAACAGGCGCTATTGCTCCTGGCCCCAAGGTGAGAAAGTTCCGTCCAACAAAAGATCAATTTGGGCGAGTAACAAAGCCAGCCCTTATCCATCTCGTTGACCAGATTCACGAGGAACAAAATCAAGGCAATGAGCTGCCTATCGGTCCAGAAGCTATGGCCCAATTAGGCATAGGCAATCGCTTACAGCTCAGAGATAGCCGCAACAAAAAACGCAAACTGGAAATCATCGACAAAACAGATCATTCGCTCATCGCTCACTGTCATAAAACCTGCTATTTCCATACTGGCATCCAGTTAAAGGTCCATAAAACAGAGCTCCACTTTTCTGTAGGCGAGCTGCCGCCATTGGAGCAAGCGCTCTTACTCAAAAATGGCGATCACCTCATGGTACACAAAGCTGACCTACTCGGCCAACCCGCACAATACCATGCAGACGGCCAACTGGCCCATCCCGCTAAAATCTCCTGTCAACTCAAAGCGGTATTTGATCGAGTAAAAATTGGAGAACAGATACTTTTTGACGACGGCAAAATCGAAGGCCAAATCATAAATACCCATCCTGATTATTTTGAAGTTGAAATCAAAAGAGCGGGTGAAAGTGGTACGAAGCTAAAAGCAGAAAAAGGTATTAACTTCCCAACTACTGATTTGGGTATTAGTGGTCTGACGGATAAGGACAGAAAGGATTTGGAATTTGTCGTTGCCCATGCGGATGTAATCAATTTCTCTTTTGTCAATTCCAGAAAAGATGTAGAGGAATTATTTGATCAACTCAAACAATTGAATGCCTTTGGTAAAATCAGTATCATCCTAAAAATCGAAACCCAAATGGCCTTTGATAACCTGCCTGATATCTTACTGGCGGCTATGAGAACAGAACATATTGGGGTAATGATTGCTCGAGGCGACTTGGCAGTAGAAACTGGTTGGAATAATATCGGACGCATACAGCAAGAGATTCTTTCGCTATGCGCCGCGGCTCACATCCCAGTCGTTTGGGCAACGCAAGTTCTTGAAAACCTCGCTAAAAGTGGACTCCCTTCTCGCTCAGAAATTACCGATGCGGCGACTTCCCTAAGAGCAGAATGTGTGATGCTCAATAAAGGACCCTATATTCAGGACGCTATCCAATTGCTCGATACGATTTTGAGTGATATGGAGCGCTATCAATTTAAGAAAGAGGCGATGCTTCCGCGAATGGAGAAGTTGCTGGTCTAGCCTTGTCGAATATTTTTTCTCCTATGATCCAATTAGACGATCGTCAGCCCCACGATTTATATCCTTATCTGGAAACCGCTCGTGGGGAATTTGACATCAATGGTAAAGCCAGAATTCTAAACAAACAAATGCCCATCTACTTTGGACAATTGGCACATCTCAATACTTCATTGGATTATTTGTTGATCTGTTCGGATTTACAAGGGATGAATGAAATCAATGGAGAAAAAGTATTGATGGGGCTACCACTTGCTGAATATTTACGATTGTATATTGATGAATTAGATGTTACACTGCCCGAACCAAAGGTAGGTGTATTTCTTTGTGGTGATTTATTTACAAGTCCAGAAAAGCGAGGTACTGGAGGAGATGTACGGCCAGTCTGGCGACAATTCAATAAACACTTTGAATGGGTGGTGGGGGTAGCTGGCAATCACGATCGTTTTGGAGAGCCCGATGAAAAAAGCACTTTCCAACAAGAAGCAGGCATCCATTTACTACACCAAGAACAAATCGAAATTGCAGGCTTTCGCATTGGTGGGGTCAGTGGGATTATTGGTCAGGAAGATAAGCCACAAAGGATGGAAGAAAAAGCTTATTTAACAGCTATTCAACAACAGTTAAAAAAGCCTTTGGACTTTTTATTGATTCACCAACACCCAGATTTTCCAGAATACCAGTATCCAGGACATATTGGATTAAGGACTTATTTGGAGCAGGGAATGAAAACAAAGATTTGTTGTGGACACAGTCATTGGGAAAGGACTTTAGTCGCTTTATCTAATGGGAGCCAACTCATCAATGCAGATGGAAAGATTATTATTCTAAAATTAAACCAAGCAGAATAGTATTACTCAGGAGCAGAAACAAAGCCATAAAAGCGATCCATCACAAAGGAGTGCGGAATGGTGACACAGGAGAGTAAAATAAGCAAAACCTGTGGAATCAATTCAATTTCTCCAAAGTGGAAAACCAATAATAGGATGACAGATGTTCCCAGCAAAGAATAGATCGTTAATGGTAAAAACAATCGAATAAACTCCCCAATGGTTTTGATTTGAAGTTCTTCTTTACAATACTTGAACTCCTGCAACATCACTTTTAAAGAGTGTATCCAAACAAAGAAAAGGGCAAAGGCAATAAAAGGGGGAAACATATAAAATGACAGTGCGAGCAATGCGAGTAAATAGGTTTCCTTGAAAAAGGAGTTGAAACGAAGTTTGTTGAAATAGATAATCAAAGAAAAGACAAGTACAAATAAAGTCGCCACCCCAGTCAAATATTGGGCAGAATAATTCACCAAATGCGTGATCATCATGGCAAAGTGAATGTATTCATCCTCTATGGCCAACAGCTCTTCCCCGTTAAAGTGAAGCATAAAAAGCAGCACTAAACTACCCCACAAAGCAAATAATACCTTGGATAGCAACTCGGGTTTAAAATCGTATTCAACAAATTGGGACTGACCGAAATGATAAGCGGATACGGCCATAAAAATAAGGAAAGCTAAATTGGGAAAGACAAACCACAAGAGCGCAAACAAACCAACGATCATCAGATACTTAGCAATAAAAAACAATCTTGATCTCCCGCGTTCGGCCCCGTAGAGGATATTGTCAATAGCACCGTGAGCAATACCCAAAGTCATAATCCCTAAAGCGCAAAGTATATTGATAAGCAAATCTACGACCTCAGATTGCAAACTGAGCAGTTGCAACAAAATAAGATTGGAGGCTATATATAGAAATATATTTGATTTCAATTTTAGTTGCTATTAAAATGGAGTAATGAACAATTAGAAAATCATTCATTACTCCTACGTAATTCTTAAAGGAATTACACTTATGAGATTACTAAACTATGCGGTCTTAAGCGCTTTGTCTGTTTCGCTAATGGCCAAGCTGTAAACAACCAAACCAAAACCGATCTTGTTGATAGCATCTGCAATGTTGTAGAACAAGTCAACATTTGAAGCGTTCCAGCCCAAAGCAATGTTCAACCAACCACCTGGCATACACATGTAACCAATTGGGTAGATGGCCCAACCAACAAGTACAAACCAAGCGAGGATTCTAACGCTTCTCTCGATAGATGGATTGTTGGAATTTTGAGCTAATTGTGCTACCTCTCCCATCCATGCAGCATAAAGTACATAGATGTAACCAAGAGTAGAAAGAACACCGTACATTACAGAGTGAGTAGTGCTTCCGCCTTCTGGGTTGAAAGCCTCACCAATGTAACCAAATACGAGCATCCATACAGAAGCAATAATCAGCTTCCACATTAAGCTCTTCGATGCACCCGCCACCTTAGTGAGCAAGTAAAATTCGACACACATCAGCGGAACGGTAAGTGTCCAGTCAATGTATCTCAATGCAGTTGGGTTCTCGCCTGTAGCTAGGTAGTAGTCTCTCATGTAGTAATAGTGTACAGCTGCGATAAAAGTAATCAGAGCTGAGATTAGCAAAGATAACTTCCACTTGTTTTCAACGCGAGAACGTTCAAAAAAGAAGAAAACAGAGGCCGCCATCATTGCCATGTATCCTGTAAAGAAAGTAAATGCTACAGGATCATCTTTAGGAATTGTTAGTACTTCTAAAAGAATCATAGTTTTATTTGTTAAATCAAAAATTAAAATTCCGAACAATCAATTTTAAGAAAAGTTTAACTTTTTGATCTGAATTCCTCCCTTCCTTTACACTATTAACTTATTTATCAATAAAGAATTTTAAATAAGTCACTTACATTATTCATTGGTTATCAGCATTTTAATCTTTAGCTTATTAATCAATTTAAGCCTCACAAGCTAATTTCAAGCCAATTACATAGGATAAATCAAAATGTGAAAAATTTCTTTTGCGAAAGACCCTTAAGCCCTAAGGAGATGTTGCATGGAGATTGAATGTTTCCTCTTTTGCCTTCTGCTAAACTTCCTCCTTTTTGCACGGATTCCCTCATCGAATTCATCAGTAGGCTTGTGATATCATGAAATATCACGAACCAATATAATATAAGTTTTGGAAAAACAAACAAATTATCGCGGCTCATTACGCCTCTGCTTTGCTTAGGAAATCAACTTACCCCCGAGAATCAATTCATTGACCTGGGCTAATTTACTTCTACTAACTGGTATTTTATACTGATCAATCAGCAACTGATGCCCGTCAATAGTTTGTACTTTTTGAAGATGAACAATGTAGGATTTGTGGACGCGAAAGAAGCGAGGCTCAGGCAGTTCGGTCGCCATATTTTTCATCGGCATTAAGGTCGTAAACTTACCTCGCTCTGTGTACAACTGGATGTAATTTTGCATGGCTTCGACAAAGAGCAATTCGCTCAGTAGTATTTTCTCTGCCTTACCATCACTCTTAATAAAAAAATGGGCATCAGAGGGACTACTCGTCACCACCGCAGGCTTGCTCCCCTTCATTAGATCAAATTGCTTTTTGGCCTTCAGGGCCGCAGCGAGAAAGCGAGAAAAGGTAATAGGCTTGACCAGATAGTCCAAGACATTGAGTTGATAGCCCTCCAAGGCAAAGCTTGGATAAGCCGTAGTTAGAATAACTAAAGGCGGCTTATCCAGCGTTTTCAAAAAATCAATACCCGATAATTTGGGCATGTTGACATCCAGGAGCAATAGGTCCACACTTTGCTTTTGCATCAGCTTGAGCGCGTCCAGTGCATCCTTTGCCGTACCCGCCCATTTCAAGAAATCAACTTGATTGACATATTCGGTCATGCCTTCTCGGGCCAGCGGTTCGTCGTCAATAATCAAAGTCTTCATAGCATCTATTTCTGGTTGAGATCCAAGCTTAGATCAACACTAAACTCAGAGGAGGATTTATGTATCTTTAGTTGATGTCGGTTGGGATAGAGCAAATTGAGTCTACGGCGGATATTGGTCAAACCAATTCCTCCTTCCTCTTCTACTTGCTTCATGGCGTTTTGCTCTTCTGAGGCAGTATTTCGAACCAAAAAATGAAATTGATGATCCATAAGGTCTCCCTCAATGTAGATAAAGCCCCTGTCATGTCCCGTGTGTTTGAATGCATTTTCGACCAAAGGTAGTAGCAGCAATGGGGTGATCATGGCCCCATTTGGGCTAAGAGGTAGCTTTGTTTTAATGTCCAAATCCGATGATTTTCGGAGGGCAGCCAGTTGAATATACTTCTGCAAACTTTCCAATTCATCTGCCAGTGGAATCTGATCGCTATTGGTTTGGTAGAGCTGATAACGCAGAATATCGGAAAACCCCGCCAATGCGTCAGCCGCTTGATCTGGGTCTTTTTTAATCAAGAAGAATATACTGTTCAGTGCATTGAATAAAAAATGCGGATTGAGCTGGCTCTTGAGGTATTTGAGTTCTGTGGTCAGTTGCATTTTCTCCATCGCTGCCTGGTGTTTTTGTAGCGCCATTCGCTGACGATAAAGGTGAATAATGGTCGATACAAAAAACACAGA
>JBCBDH010000115.1:0-12267 GCA_038529855.1 Bacteroidota bacterium
ACCAATAGCTACACCATCTCTTTAAGCAGTTCCAATAATTGCGATAGTACGATTATTTTAGATTTGACGGTAGAGGATACCGTTTTGGTGAACCGCAGCGAGACGATTTGTGAAGGCAATGGCATCGAGATTGGCGGCACGACCTATGACCAAACGGATGTTTACACCATCTCCCTCACAGGTTCCAATAATTGCGATAGTACGATCATTTTAGATTTGACGGTAGAGGATACCGTGTTGGTAAATCGCAGTGAAACGATTTGTGAGGGCAATGGCATTGAGATTGGCGGCACGACCTATGATCAAACAAATAGCTATACCATCAGCTTGACGGGTGCTAACAACTGTGATAGTACGATCATTTTGGACTTGACGGTATTGGACACTGTTTTAGAGAATCGAGCAGAGACGATCTGCGAAGGCAATAGCATTGAGATTGGTGGCATGACCTATGATCAAACGGATATTTATACCATCTCTTTAAGCAGTTCCAACAGTTGTGACAGCACGATTATCTTGGATTTGACTGTGGAAGATACCGTTCTAGTCAACCGCAGGGAGACGATTTGTGAGGGTAATAGCATAGAGATTGGCGGCACGACTTATGATCAAACGGATATTTACACCATCAGTTTGACGGGTTCCAATAATTGTGATAGTACGATCATTTTGGACTTGACGGTGCAGGATACGGTTTTGGTGAATCGCAGTGAAACCATCTGTGAGGGCAATGGGATTGAGATTGACGGCGTCACCTATGATCAAACGGATATTTACACAATTATTTTAGCGGGTTCCAATAACTGCGATAGTACCATTATTCTGGACCTGACGGTACAGGATACGGTATTGGAAAATCGAGTGGAGACCATCTGTGAGGGCAATAGCATTGAGATTGACGGGGTGACTTATGATCAGACCAATGTGTATACCATTTCCCTACAAGCTGCCAATGGCTGTGATAGTACCATTGTCTTGGATCTAACGGTTTGGGATACGGCCATTACTAATCTGAATCTCAGCATTTGCGAGGGAGATAGTGTGGAAGTGGGCAGTAATATTTATACCACCAGTGGTTCTTACAGTGATTTATTATCGACTGTAGCGGGCTGTGATAGTTTGGTGCGGCTCAATTTATCAGTGTCAGATACCATTATCACACCAATTAGTAGCGAAATTTGTAGAGGCGATAGCTTGATAATTGGGGGGCAGACCTATAACACAACAGGGCAATATGACATTCCCTTTACCTCAGCAGCGGGCTGTGATAGCTTGGTGCGATTGGATTTGACAGTGCTGGATACCATTTATACTTTACTCGATCCGCAAATTTGTGCAGGGGATAGTGTGGTGGTTGGGACGACTGCTTTTTACACAACTGGTTTTTATCGCATCCCCTTGATCTCAACGACGGGCTGCGATAGTTTGGTAGAACTTGATCTGACGGTAGCGGATACCTTTTTTACCCCTTTGATCCAGCAAATTTGTGCGGGGGATAGCTTGGTCATTGCGGGGGTGGCTTATTCGACTCCAGGCATTTATACCATTCCCTTACTCAGCGCTCAAAACTGTGATAGTTTGATCAGTCTGGATTTGAGCGTAGCTGATACTTTTAATATCACACAAAGCGCAGCAATTTGTGCAGGCGATAGCCTAGTATTTGGCGGCCAGACATTTTATACGACAGGTTTCTATACCATCCCGCTACTCACTTCTGAGGCTTGTGATAGTTTACTTCATTTAGATTTGACCGTTTGGGATACCTTTCAAGTACAAATGGATCAACAAATCTGTGCAGGCGATACCTTTGAATTCGCTGGGCAAGACTTTACAACAGCGGGTCAATATCCCATCCTGCTCAATACAATTAATGCTTGTGATAGTTTGATAGAACTCAATTTGAGTGTAGCGGATACTTTTTATCTATCATTGACCGAACAGATTTGCAGTGGCGATAGTGTAATGATTGGCAATACAGCTTATCAGCAAAGTGGACAGTACCGCATTATGCTGACTTCTGTCGCGGGTTGCGATAGTTTGATTGATTTGGACTTGGAGGTGGTCGATACGGTTATTACTCCTTTACCTGCTCAAATTTGTATAGGCGATAGTGTAGTGGTAGGGGGGACGGCTTATACCCTTAGTGGAAATTATGAGGTCTGGTTGACTAGTAGTTTGGGATGCGACAGCTTGGTACAGTTGGATTTGACGGTTGTGGACACGATCAGAACGCCCCTGGTTGAACAAATCTGTGCGGGGGATAGTGTGCTGGTTGGCGGAATGACTTTTAATTTGACGGGGCAGTATGAGGTATTACTGAATTCTGCGGCAGGTTGTGATAGTTTGGTGCAGCTTGATCTTACTGTTGTTGATACCATTCGAACACCTTTGCTCGAAGAGATTTGTGCAGGAGGAGCGATTACTGTTGGTGGACAAGTTTTTACCAATAGTGGAGCATACCGCGTCCTTCTTCCCTCTTCCGCAGGCTGTGATAGCTTGATTACACTTGATTTAACGGTACAAGATACTTTCCGCATTCCACGAATTGTGCAAATCTGTGCAGGTGAGGACATTAGCATTGGGGGAGTAGCTTATGACCAAACGGGCCAATACACTATTCCTTTGCAAACGACAAGTGGCTGTGATAGTCTAATTGATCTGGATCTAACCGTCTTGGATACTTTCTATACTCTACTGTTGGAGCAAATTTGTATTGGGGATAGCTTTGTGGTCAATGGCCAAAGTTATACGGCTAGTGGTGAATACCTCATTCCACTACAGACCCTAGCGGGCTGTGATAGCCTAATTGCATTGGAGCTAAGCGTTCTGGATACGATTCGAACGCCCCTGGTCGAACAGCTTTGTGCTGGGGATAGCATTATGATTGGAGGGAATACCTTTTCGACGACAGGGCAGTATGAGGTATGGCTAAGTTCAGCAGCGGGTTGTGATAGTTTGGTGCAGTTGGATTTGACGGTGGTGGATACGATTCGAACGCCATTGCTTGAGCAAATCTGTGCAGGCGATACTTTTGAGCTGGCAGGGAATAGCTATACTACTAGTGGCCAATATGATTTGCTTTTCCCCTCTGCGGCAGGTTGTGATAGTTTGGTGGAATTGGAATTGGTGGTTTTGGATACCTTTTGGACGGCTATGCCTATTCAACTTTGTGGGGGAGATACCCTCTTCTTTGCAGGTGCTGCTTATTCAAATACTGGCCAGTACGATGTTTTGCTAAGGGCTGAGAATGGCTGTGATAGCCTGGTTCAGCTTGACTTATTTATTCAAGATACCATTCGAACGCCATTGATTGAGCAAATATGCGAGGGTGATAGCGTTGTAGTTGATGGCCAAAGTTATACGACTAGTGGTCAATACGAAATATGGCTAAGCGCCAATAGTGGTTGCGATAGCTTGGTACAATTGGATTTGACGGTTTCAGACACAGTCATTACGCCCATCAGTGCTGAGATTTGTGCGGGCGATAGCCTGGTTTTGGATGGTCAAGCCTATACTTTTGAGGGCCAATATCGAATACTGATGCCTACCGTAGCGGGCTGTGATAGCCTCGTCATTCTTGACCTAATTGTCTCTGATACGATTACCCAGCCCATTACGACCCAAATCTGCTCAGGGCAAAGCATAGAAATTGGCGGGATGAGCTTTTCTAGCACGGGCCAATATGAGGTGCTGCTCAGTTCCGTAGCGGGCTGTGATAGTTTGATTGAGCTCGATCTGACCGTTTTAGATACCTTCCGCATTCCACTCAATCAGCAAATCTGTGCAGGTGATAGCTTTTTCATAGATGGCACCCCTTATTTTAATGCTGGATACTACGAGGTACTCCTTAGTAGTGCGGTAGGTTGTGATAGTTTGATTGAATTGAATCTGGAAGTTCTGGATACTTTTAGAACCGTACTCAGCGAAGCCATCTGCGCGGGCGATAGTGTATTGATTAATGGCTTGACTTTCAATAGTACGGGTATATTTGACATCCCCCTACAGTCCGTGACAGGTTGTGATAGTTTGATCATTTTGGATTTGACCGTAGCGGATACCATTCGAGAAAGCATATCCAATGCGATTTGTGAGGGGGATCAGGTAGAGATTGGCGGGCAGTTTTTCACAACCAGTGGTCAATATGCTATTTTACTCCAATCTCAGGCGGGTTGTGACAGCTTGGTAGAACTGGATTTGACGGTCTTGGATACATTTAGAACAGTCATTAGTAGGCAAATTTGTGTAGGCGATAGTATAGAAATTGGTGGACAATTTTTTAAAGAAGATGGCCAATACAACATTCTACTTAGTTCAGTAGCAGCTTGTGATAGCTTGGTGGTTTTAGACTTGGAAGTCATCGACCTCCGTGCGGCGCTTCTCAATCCCGAAATCCTCACCTGTGATCGCACAGAGGTCATGCTCATCGCTCAAAATGCCAGCTTTGGTCCTGGAATTACTTATCGCTGGGATAATCCCGCAGGGGACAGCATCGCCAATACCACCCAAATCATGGTTGAAGAAGCTGGCTGGTATACCTTTCATATTTTGGCCAATCCATTGGGATGTACCTTTGAAATAAGTGTAGAAGTAACAGAAGATCGCCTGCCTCCAATTGCTGAGATCAATATCTTGGGGAGCCAGTCCTTAAATTGTAACAACAGCAGTGTATTGCTCACTGCCGCTGCCTCCAAACCCAATGGGCAAATCAATTTTAATTGGTCTTTCATGGGGCAAGATTTAGGGCAAAGCGAAGAACTGGAAGTGATGGAAGCGGGGAATTACCAACTCGTCGTTACCAATGCTACAAATTCATGCCACGACACTGCTTTTATCAATATTGCTGGCGATGCCCTTGGCCCTCAAGCCCAAATCGCGCTACCAGACACCCTGACTTGTACAGACCGCCTAATTAGCCTGGACGCTTCCGCTTCCAGTCAAAACAGTACCTATACCTACAGTTGGATAAGCCAACCGCCTGGGGGGATTATAAGTGGGGCGAATAGCCTAAATCCCACCATTGCTCAGGCGGGCCAATACATGCTGCTTATCATTGATCCCATTAATGACTGTCGCGACTCCGCCTTCGTCGATGTCATTGCCGATCAGCAAGCGCCCATTGCTAATGCTGGTCCCAATCAGGAAATTGACTGCTTTAATCCAGTGGCGGTTTTGGGCAGCAAGCCTTCAGCTACTGAACCAGGTATTAGCTATCAATGGTCAGGCCCAGGCTTAGTTGGTGTGGGGGATAGCGTTTGGGCCAATGCGAATCTGGCTGGCCTCTACACCATTACGGTTACCCAAGATCGAAACGGCTGTACGGCTACGGATGAGGTAGAAGTCACAGGGGTAGCGGATGGGCCAAGAACAGCTCATTTGCGGACGATCGCTCCAAATTGTTTAAGCCCAGGGCGCATAGTCATTGATTCCATCACGGGCGGACTTTCTCCCTATGTCTATGCCTTGAATGAAGATGATTATGGTCCTTCGCCTTTCTTTCTCGATCTGGGAAGTGGCGAGTACTTCGTACAGGTACAGGATGCAGCGGGTTGTGAATGGGATACGACAATTGTTTTTGAAGCATGGCCAGCGTTGAGCCTGGATCTAGGAGAAGATGTAACGATTCGACTTGGAGATAGTGTAAGTATCCTACCAGATATTCAACCCTTAGGAGCATTTGTCGATACCTTTATGTGGTCGGCAACAAGCGACACCATTCGCTGTCCAGCTTGTGCCCAGCAAGTGGTGACACCTATGGAAAATACCGTTTATCGACTTACGATTGTGGATCAAAATGGCTGTACGGCCAGTGATGATATTCGCATAAGCGTAGATAATCAACATCCAGTGTTTATCCCCAATATCTTTAGCCCCAATGGCGATGGAGAGAACGAAACCCTGACCATTTACGCAGGGGAAGCGGTGAGTCGCATAAAGTTGTTTAGGATATTTGATCGCTTTGGGGAAAATGTATTTGAAAATCGCGACTTTTTCCCCAATAATCCTGCGGAGGGTTGGGATGGAACCTTCCGTGGCGAGCCCATGAATCCCGCTGTTTTTGTCTATTATGCTGAATTAGAATTTATTGATGGCTCCACTCGTCTTTTCTCTGGAGACATCACGCTGCTGCGTTAAATCCTCGCCAAAAAATCAGCGGAGGCTCCAATTCCGCTACTCACCGACATTTTCACCCCGAAAGTGGCAAAGCTTTTGTACTTCACCCTCTGGGTAGTTCTGCCGCTTCCCCCGCCGTACAATTGCCCTCATTGACAAACATACACCTCCCAAATTGAAATCACTCTTGGATATGACACTGAGATATACCTCTATGCTCTTTGGCCTGCTATTGGCCACCTCTCTATGGGCGCAACCCGCCAATGACGACCCCTGTGATGCCATTGCTTTGCCAGTGAATACATCTTGTGCTTTTACCAGTTATACCAATGCAGCAGCTACTGCAAGTGGAGGATTGATGTCGCCAGGCTGTGCTGGATATGCAGGGGGAGATGTTTGGTTTAGGTTTACCCTGCCCAATAATGGTTACCATGTTATGCTCGAAATGCAGGCGGGGACCATGACAGATGGGGGGATGGCCGTCTATTCAGGGAGCAATTGTGGGAGCTTGACTTTGGTGGCTTGCGATGATAACAGTGGGGGAGGAGATATGCCCAGCATACGGGTGGAAGATGGTTGTAATTTTGCTGATGCGGGAGCGACTTTTTGGGTCAGGGTATGGGAAAATGGAAATGATAATAATGGGACTTTTGATCTTTGCGCCAGAACGGTAAGCCCAGTTTTGCCAAATGGCGTAGTGGATTGTGGCGGTTCGCCCGCTGCTGGAAATACCTGTTGTGATGCCATCTTACTGACGGATCTTTTGGATGGCTATTGTGGAAATACGGGCAACTATACAGATGACCCTTCCTCTATCGCTTCTTTCTGCGCCAATCTGGACAACAATTCCTGGCTAGCTTTTATTGCTTCAGAAGCGACTGCCCAATTGGATATTACGACCAATGCTTGCCAGCTTAATCGAGGTATTCAGGTGGGGATATTTGAAACCAGTGATTGTAATAATTTTAGCTTAGTATCCAATTGTTGGAATCCCAATGCGGTGACTTCAGGAACTGTTTTGGCAACTAGCCTCACCCCTGGCGAAACCTACTACCTCATGGTCGATGGTTGGCTGGGCGATTCTTGTGAGTATACGATTGATGTCATCTCTGGTGTAGAGATGACTTCCGCCTCTGCTAGTGATCATGAAATCTGTATTGGCGAAAGCACCAATCTACAGACTAATGTTGTTGGCGCTGGCCCCTTTACTTATGCCTGGTCGCCCAGTGCGGGATTAAGTGCCAGTAATATTGCCAATCCCATTGCCACACCAACCATTTCAACAGACTATATCGTCACCATCACCAGTCCAACCAATACTTCTACCCATACCGTATCCATTATTGTCTATCCGTCTGTTCCAGACGTCCCCGTCATTAGTGGCGAAACCAGTATTTGCGAAGGTAGTACTGGCATCATCTACTCCGCTACCGCTCCTGGTGCAACAGCTTATAATTGGACAACGACAGGCAGTGCCAGTATCGTAGGGTCCAATACAGGCTCCTCTGTGACGATTGATTGGGGAACAATGAGTGGAACCATCCAAGTAGAAGCCATCAATGAATGTGGAGGCTCTATAGGCAGCCAAAGCATATCGCTAACCCCAAGACCCAATATTAGCGTGGCCAATCCACCTGTAGCCTGCGCCCCTAATAATTCAGTGAATATCAGCAGCCTATTGATCAATAATAGCGGCTCTGGAAGTGGTCCCGTAACTTATCATGCCAGCCAGGCTGACGCAGAAGCTGGAACGCCTCTGCTTCCCTCTGTCAACATCACCAACTCTGGCACCTACTGGATACGCATGCAATCTGCCGCAGACTGCTACGACGTAACTTCCGTAGATATTATCATAGAAAACCCCGTCATTGCGGTAACGGACCCTTCCCCTCGCTGCGCTCCCGCCACCATTGATTTATCCACCGTTGCCTCTCCAGAGCAAAACGGGTTTCCTGGTGGAATGCGCACCTATTACCTAGACAGCCTAGATGCTGAAATCAAGGCCAATGCCATGCTCAGTACGACTGTAGCGACTTCTGGCACTTATTACGTTCGCTATGAAACCAGTAATGGCTGTTATGATGTAGAACCCATTCAAGTCACCATAGATGTTGGACCAGATGTACCTGATTTGACAGAGCCACAAGCACTTTGTCCAGGGAGTTCCATTGATCTGGATACCATTGCCCTGCCTGATGCCAATAATGCGATGATTGTTATCAAAGATTTTTATGATAATATAGGGCTCGCCAATTTGGGGATTCCCATTTTTGCGATGTCTTCAACCATTGTCAATACCGCAGGCAGCTATTGGGTGCGTTTGGAATCAGCGGCAGCTAGTTGTCCAGAGATTGTAGAAATTAGGATCAGTATAGCCACGCCTCCAACAGCGGCTATCAGTGGTGGCGGGACGGTTTGCCCTGGCGATAGTACTGATATTACCTTTAATTTGACAGGTGCTGGGCCATTTGATGTAGTTTTGGGAGATGGTACAAATATTTATGCCTTTGGCAGCATCAGCAATGGCCATATCGAGCGACTCCCTGTTTTGACGAGCCCAAGCACGAGCTTTAATTTGATGGCAGTCACTGATCAAACTGGTTGTACTGGAAGCATTAGTGGCAGTAGTGTGGTCGTTAATGTTCGCACCCTTCCAACGGTTTCCATCAGTGGCGGGGGTGATCTTTGCCAAGGGGATAATGCCCTATTGACCTTTAATATGACGGGCGATGGTCCATTTGATTTGGTTTATGAAGACTCTGAAGGGAGCATCTATAATGTATCATCAGTCAATAATGGCCATACTGAATCGCAAATACTGAATACCTCGACTACTTTTGAAATGGTGTCGATTAGTGATAATTTGGGTTGTACCAATACGGGGAGTGGAACGGCAGCTTTTGCCATTTTTCCAACCTTACAAGTGACCAATGTACTGGAATTATGCGATGCCTCTAAAACAGCTTATACTTTAAGTTTTGAAATCAGTGGTGGAAATCCCGCTACTTATAATGTTAGTGGAGGTGGTGGAACGCTGGTGGGAAATACCTTTACGAGTGATCCAATCACAGCGAATACCCCTTATAGCTTTAATGTGTCAGATGGCAGTGCTTGTCCTGATGTATCAGTTTCAGGTTTACAGCAATGTTTATGTTTGACCAATCCTGGTACGATGGATGCCACAACGCTCAATGCCTGCGAAAGTGGAACGGTCACTGCCAGTCATAATGGCGATGAGCAATTGGAAGCCAATGATCTATTGGCCTATGTGATTCACGATAATAATGGCACCACCTTAGGAAATGTATTTGGATACAGCAATAGTCCAACCTTTGGATTGGATGTGGGGATGACGGCTGGAGCGACTTATTATATTTCAGCGGTTGCTGGACCAGATGATGGAATGGGCAGCGTAGACTTTGGGCATACTTGTTTTGCAGTAGCCCAAGGGACGCCAGTCGTATTTATTGAAGAGCCCACGGTGAGCATCAGTGGGGATGCGACCATTTGTCGAGGATTATCTACGGATATTACCTTTAATATCAGTGGAGGGGTTCCTCCTTTTGACGTGGTTTACTCAGATGGTGATTCTGACTATACGCTGGATAATATTTTGGATGGTCATCAAATATCGGTCACACCCATGTGGAATACGACCTACACGCTGGTTCAAATCACAGATAATACCAGCGCCAATTGTTTGGGTCAGGCCAGTGGTAGTATTACCGTCAATTTGATTGATGAATTACAGGTCAATAACCTGAGCACTGCTTGTAATTTCCAAAAAACTACTTATACGGTGAGCTTTGATATTACAGGAGGTGACCCTTTTAGCTATTCTGTAGCCATGGGAGGAAGCATGATGGGCAATGTCTTTACCAGTGATCCCATCCCTGCCAATACGCCTTATAGTTTTACGGTATCAGATGGAAGCTCTTGTTTGGATTTGATCGTGGATGGCATAGAGTTGTGTCCGTGTATTAGTGATCCAGGAACGATGGATATAAATCCTCAGGAAGGATGTGTAGGGCAAGCGCTTTCTGCCAAGCATAATGGCGATGCCGTATTAGAGACTGCCATTAATGATGAATTGATCTTTATCCTACATGATAATCCAGGTACTACCCTGGGTACCATTTACGCAACTTCAACAGCTCCTAATTTTGGTATTCAGCCTGGGATGATCGCTGGTCAAGTCTATTACATCTCTTCTGCCGTTGCCCCTGGTGATGGAATGGGGAACATTGACATGTCTTATCCTTGCTTTGGCACCTCTGCTGGCGCACCAATTGTCTTTTTCGATCCGCCAGTTGCCACTTTGAGTGGGGATGCCAGTATTTGTCCTGGCGATTCAAGTGATCTAACCCTCAACTTCAGCGTTGGCACCGCTCCTTTTGACGTCATTATTAGCGACGGAAATCAAGATATTGTGTTGGAAGACATTAATAATCCTCATACCATACGCGTTGGTCCATCTATAACTTCGACTTATACGATCAGTTCTATTGTAGACAATACGGGAGGGGATTGTGTTGGTACGAGTTCTGGCAGTGCCTTGGTCACGGTTATTGAATTTCCAACGATCAGCAATGTCACAACCACTTGCAATGGAACCAATACGGCTTTTCAGGTAAGTTTTGAGATCAGTGGTGGTAATCCCGCTAATTACAGTTTTGGTGGAGATGGGGGAAGCTATGATGCAGCCACTCAGACCTACACGAGCAATACCTATATCAATGGAGACAATTACTACCTATCTGTAGATGATGGAGGCGGATGTGGAATCGTGGATATTAGTGGAAGTCACGTTTGTGAATGTACCACCCAAGCGGGGGATATGACGGGCCCTATGCTCGAACTCTGTGCAGATGAAGTAGCCATTGGTGTTTATGATCCAATAAATGAAGTGCTGGATGCGGATGATCAGCTTGGCTTTGTCCTGCACGACTCTCCAGATGCGACATTGGGTAATATCCTTTTGACGAATACCACTCCAGAGTTTGCCTATGATCCTTCATTGATTTTGGGAACAACATATTACATTTCAGCAGTCGTTGCTAATGATGATGGTGCTGGTTTTCCAGTATTAGATGCGAGCATGGATATATGCCATTCCGTTTCGATAGGGCAGCCCGTGCGTTTTAATGCATTACCAGAAGGAAGCATCTCTGGTGGCATAACCATTTGTGAAGGAGCGACAGCGACGATTACCTTTAATCTAACTGGCCAGGCACCTTTTGACATCAGCTATTCAGATGGAGCCAATATCTTTAATGTAAATGATGTCATGGACGGCCACCAAATTGAGGTCAATCCTACAGCCAGCACCACTTATACCTTATTAGCAGTAAGAGACCAACACCCTGCAGGATGCGCTGGACTCATTGACCCCGCCAATAATGAGGTGACGGTTAATGTATTAGATATACCAGAAGTACTTGATTTGCAAGCGACTTGCAATGAAGCGGGAACCGCTTTTTACCTGACTATTGTATTTGGTGGTGGCCAAGCGGGGACCTACATGCTGAATGGGGATACGACTGCAACTTTAGCGGGTGATACCTACGTCAGCGGTTGGTACATTAGTGGTTCTACCTACTATTTAGAGTTGACGGATGCCAATGGCTGTCCTGCTGTTGTCATTACGGACACTGAATACTGCAAATGCACCCCTGATATTCGACCACAAATCATGGTTGAACAGGAAATTCAATGTGCGGGAAGTAATGATGCGGAATTGGAAGTGTTCAATATCAATGGGGAAGCTCCTTTTGTATTTACCTGGAATGATGGAAGCGTGGGAGCGATTAGGACGGATCTTGGCCCTGGCTGGCACTATGTGACGATGACAGATGCCAATAATTGTGAAACAGTGGATTCGGTCCTTTTAGAAGAGCCACTGCCTATTCTTGCAGATTGGGAGGTGACAGATGCCTCCTGCTTTGGCGCTTCAGATGGTGCGATTAGTTTGAGCAATGTATCAGGTGGGATTGGCAATCTGTTTTACACTTTGGATGTCCCTTCCTCTTTTATCAATAATACCTTCTCTTATATGTCAGCGGGGACTTATCAGGTGAGGATTACTGATGAGAATGGTTGTGAATGGCAGGAAAGTGTTAAACAGATTGCCAATCCCACCTGATACATTGCTCAAAC
>JBCBDH010000116.1:0-12237 GCA_038529855.1 Bacteroidota bacterium
GCGGCTTTATTTTTCTTCTTTTGAAGGGACTTGATCTAATAGGAATAATCCTTGTTAGGCTATTTAAAAAAGAAACCCTCAAAATCCTGTTCCAAAGCACCCTGATTATTTGTTTGATCTTTTTCTTGACAATGGTGAGATTAGTCCCTTGGTTTCCAGCCAGCCAAACAAGCCTATTGATCAGAAATGCGATCGTTATTCTCCCTATTTTTGCCTTACTCCAATGGATCAAAAAACATTACTTGGAGAAAGAAGCCTTTTGGAAAAACCAACTGATTATTTTTGTAATCTTATTCATTGGAGGTAATCTTCTACTATGGATAGGCAATCAAATAGGCTATTGGATCGATGAAAAGATGTTTGACAAAATCATACTCAAACCCTTTTTCTGTACTTATGATAGCTTGGCTATTGGTTTCTTAATGGCCTTTGCCATCGGCCTTATCTTAAATAATTTGGTCAATGAAATCCAAAATAAGTAGCCTACTTTTAAAAGAATAAAATGCTTAGAATACTTCTTATAATTTTATTATCACATGGACTAATGATTGGCCTTGCGCAATCTAAGTATGAGAAGATTGACCTGAAGTCAAAACAACTTCCAACGGACAGCTTCAGTTACCAAGAAGTAGCAAGCTATCTGACAAAAGACCTGAAAACCAGCACAGCAAAAGCGAGGGCATTATACGTATGGATCAGCCACAATATCCTATACGATATGAATCAACTACGCAGTCCTAAAAAATTTGCCACATCAGCGGAAAGGATAGAGGAAGTATACCAAAGCAAAATGGGCGTCTGCCAGGGCTATGCTGAATTATTTGAGGCCATGTGCAAGGTGGCCAAACTGAATTGCGTAGTCGTGTCAGGGTATACCAAAGACGCGTATGGAAATATCCCCAATGCAAGCCATGCATGGAACGTAATCGAAATTGATGGAGATTATTATCCGCTAGATTTGACCTGGGCAGCAGGATATGTGGACTATGGAGTCTTCTATCCCAAATTTACAGATAAGTACTTCTTAGTCCCTCCAGAGGAGTTCATCAAAACCCATATGCCTTTTGATCCCATATGGCAATTATCCAATCAACCAATCAGCGATAAAGCATTTATCCTGGGAGATTCCACAAGATTGGATACAGCCCTTATGTTCACTTATGCGGATTCCATTGAACTATACCTTAGATCAAATGATGATGAAAGGCTGGAACAAAAGTATCGAAGGATTAAACATTCTGATATAGAAGAGGTAATCGCTAAAGAATGGCAGGTACATAAAGTAAGCGAAATTCAAACAAGTGCATTTAACCTTTCTAGCTATTATTACAGTACTTCCATACAATATTTCAACACCTACATCAATCACAAAAACAAGCGATTTAGAAAGCCAAAGCTGGAAGTATCAAGTATTGAAAATATCTTGAACAGTGCCAATGAAGCTATGCTAAAGTCAGAAAAAATATTTGCTAGCCTATCAGGAATTAAAGATGAAGAGCTACAAGCTCTTATATTGGAAAGCTTGAAAATGAGAACGGCCTTTGAAAGACGATTAGAAGAAGAGAATAAATTCCTATTTAAGTATAAAAAGACCTGGAAGCCCCTGCGCTTCTTTCTATTTTGATTGCGGGTAGCCCTGGCCCTCTTATTCCAATTCACGGATCAATCCATTTGTCTTCACCAAGAAAAAAAGATATTCAAAGTTTACTCCAATACCTTACTCCACCTTAATTTACTTTGCAAAGGATGCCCCAGTGGCAATTGCCGATCACTTTCTACAAAAAAAGAAGACTACACCGAGTTATATAGAAAAAAAGATGTCAGGGTAGCCCTAATGCTATTTAGTAAGAGTATATTTGATAGAGCCATTGCAGCAAAAGCCAAGCACAATTTAAAGCGACTACAGCATATGCCAAACAAGCGCTCGGCGAAAAAGGGGCTGCCCAACTGCTGGCCTTTTTTACCCCGCAATTTGGTAAATAGCGATAAATCCAAAGAGCTTCTCCAGGGAAAGTCCTCAAGAAATTCTTTGGATTAAACCATTTACTATTCGCCGCGTCAAAGCTACATTGATCACTGAATTATCTATAATGAAACAACTTCAACTCCTCCTCCTCGCCTTACTTTGTCTACCACTTTCCAATCTAGCAGCCCAAGATCATGAAGGGGTTCCCTACGGCCCTGAAGCCCGACAGTTTGTAGACATCTACATCGCCCCATCTTCTACACCGACACCAGTCTACTTTGATGCACATGGAAATGGCGGAAGTACCAATATGCCCAACGCGATCGTCAATGACCTGACAGCAGCAGGCATCTCCATCGTCGCATGGGAATCCCTTACCTCTGTCAATACACCTGGTCAAGTAGAAACAGGATGGGATGATGCGGAGTTGATGTTTGCATGGGTAAAAGCCAATGCTGACACCTATAATTTTGATACCACCAACTTTATTATTGGCGGATCTTCCCGTGGAAGTATTCTCAGTTGGAAGTACAGCCACAGGGCTGACCCAAACATCAAAGGTCTTTACATGTACAATGCACTCCCAGATGGCGTTTGGGCCGATCCTACCTGGTGGTATCCCCCTAACGAGGTAAGCGTGGCCTCTCCACCTCTCTTTTTTGTCTACTTGTACGAACCTGGAACCACCAATTCTCATGATCCTGAGCGTGGCATTACGATTATGGAAAAATATGACGAATTAGGGATTGGCCATCTAGACACCATGATCCACAGCCTAAATACTTCTGGCAATACCGACAAATACCAATTCCTTGTTGACTTTGCCCTTTCCGTTATCAGCAGTAATCCCCTCTCTGTCGACCTATTAGACTTTTCCGGTCAAATTGTTCAAGATCATCTTTTGCTAAATTGGCAAACAGTATCCGAAAGCAATAATGAAAAATTTGAAATTGAAGAAAGCCAAGATGGAATAGCATTTCAGAAGCTTGGAGAAGTCCAGGGGCAAGGAACCGTTTTTGAACAGCAGGCTTATTCTTTCAGAGTGGAGGAGCCGCGAAATGGCCTATCCTATTATCGTTTAAAGCAAATTGACTTCGATGGTCATTCCGATTACAGCGAAATCATTAGCATCCGCTTCAATGAAAAAGAGGATGACCTAGCACACCTATATCCCAATCCTAATAAAACGGGTTTTATAAATATGGATTACCATGCTCAAAGTGATGATCAATTGAGCATCTCCATATTTGACCTGGCGGGTAAATTAGTTGCTGGTGAACAAAGATCAGTTCTTAGTGGTAGCAATACTTTAAGCTTTGATTTCTCCATTTTAAATAGTGGAATCTACATTGTAAAGATTGGAGATAAGGGGAACTGGACTCGATTGCATTTGATCAGATAGCTTGGTGAGCTGCTATCCGTCAATTGGGTTTGGTCAAACCCCGAGGAATTCCTTCAATTAAAAATTGGTAGCCCAACAGTTTTTTGTTACATTTGAATGGCCGAAGCCAAAGTACCATACATGTACCGTGGAGATACCAAATATCCATCGTTCATATGCGTTTTCCTCAAAAAGAGATACGCTTTATCTGGTATCTTATTGGCAAATGTCATCTTATTGCTCTCGTGCATTAAGTCTTTTAAAAATGAAATGAGCGGATTAGCCTCCTCTTCCAAAGAACTCAAAGTGAGTGTCCGAGATGAGTTTCGGCGTTTTATTGCTGATGTTGATCTGACATTAACTGTTGATGAGGGCCTAATCATTCAGCCAGAGCGTAGAGAAGGATTCTACACTTATTTCATTAAGCCACAATCGGCAAAATCGTTCACCCTCAATCTACAACATCCTGATTATACAGGACGACAAGTAAACATCTACCCAGACAATTTGGCACGCCAAACTATTACTCTTTTTTTAGGTAAAAAAGGGGATCGCTTTTATCGCGACCCTGTGGAGGGCTTAATCCCTTTCACACCCTTTCCCAAACGAATCGCCCTTATCCCTCAGCCTGATCTATACCGAGACAAAGTGGCAAGAACACAATTCAAAAATTGGCTACAAGACCTTGGGCTTCAACTTGATAAGCAGTTTCCAAAAGTAGCACAGCAAGCCTTGGCCCAAGATCAAGTCTTCTGGCATAGCTGGATAGTCAAGCGCCTGGATGGGCAAGCCTTTGACCAACAAAACAGTCGAGCGCTGGCCTTACTGCGCGATCATCCTAAAGTCCTCTCTGCTGGACCCTTACTAGGGCAACAATATCTGCTGACTGAACGCCTAAAGCTTGCCTGGCAAGGCAAAGACGCAAAAGGTTTCAGTCAAAGGCTAGAAGCCAAAGGGCTGCAAATAAAATCACAGGCCAACGAATGGGAAGTCAGCGCCCCGCTCGGTATGGGATTAGAACTACTTCAATTGATCGAAACACTCTACGAGGAGGCCGAAATAGAAAAAGTTCACCTCCAAGCAGAGCCCCTATTCTCCATCGATGATGATGATTAGGGAAAAATAAAAAAATAAAGTCTTAGCTGACTACTTACTTCAACTACTTACAAATAAGCACTGCGATTACTTATTGAAATGATCTTCAATAAGAAGATATTGCTGTTTCATAATGCTACATTTTGGACCCTAAAAAAACTCGGCCATGCCAGTCACCAAAAACAATGTTAGACTCTTTGTACTCGATGCTCAACAAAAACCTATTACCAATGCCCGTTTTGAATTACAAAAGATTCAAGCTGAAGTAAAGGATCAAACGCCAATCAAACAAAAAGCGCTTGCAGCCCCACTCAAAGTTAAGCAAGCTCTTAGTGCAAAGGAAAGACGACAGGGTCTAGCTATACAGGATCTCTCCCCTGGCAAATATCGCCTCAAAGTAATAGCCAAAGGCTTTGAATCGCAAGAGCGCGAATTAGTCCTTGATCAAGCAGGTAAAATTATTTCCGAAGTCTTTATCCTAAGTAAAAAAGGGACCCCTTATTTTTATAAAAATAACACACGGATTCCCATCAATGCCGAAGCAAGTGACTATGGCCTTTTAGTTGCCCAAGACTTTGATCATAAAGCCAAAAAGGCATTGAGCGAAAAAGCCAAAGCGCTTGGAGCAAAGCTGGTCAGGTCAACTAAGAAGCAGCAAGAGCAAGGTTTTTGGATTTTGCGATTCCCCAAAAAAGCAGATCAAAAAGCAGTCAAAAAAGCCATTGCTACACTGCGCAAAAACAAAGCAGTCCAGCACATCAATCAGATGACCCAATGCAGCAAGCAAAGCCTTTCTATCCTCACAGATGAGCTTGTCGTTCAATTTGACCTTTCCGCGGATCGATCAGCCATAGAAAGTACCGCTAAAAAATATGGCCTCAAATTGGGGGAACAATATCCAGGAGCGGCCAACCTCTACCTCATGCGAGCAAAGCGCAAAAAAGGCTATGACCTATTGGACATCTGTCGAAAGTTGGTAGAGGAAGATAAGCTCGTCCTGTCCGCAGAGCCACTAGAAATTTCAAGCTCAGAAGACGATCTGCTCCCACCGCTCGAACAATTGTACAATGAATTCTGGCACCTGACCCAGGCGAATGTCCCTGCTGCCTGGAATGCCCTTAATGCCTTAAATGCAAGTGGTGTAGGCATTGGTACTGCTGGTGATCAAACCTATGGAAGTCCAAATGTCATCATTGGTGGTGTAGATCGTGGCCTGCAATCCTACACACCACCGTGGGGAGGAAATCCACTGCCTACACATCACGATTTTTCTGGGAATGTAACAAATGGTTCTTCTAAGGTTGTTGCCTTCTATGATTTCACAACTTCCGTTGCGAATAATGATGCCCCATTTAGCCGTCACGGGATGAGCATTTCTTGTGTTGCCACTGGCATGGTCAACAATCAATCCATCACAGGAGGTTCCCGAGTGGGCGCCGTTGGCGTAGCTCCAAATGCGCGAATCATAGGCGTCATCCGTCAAAATGGTGCTACAACCGCTTACCTGGGGATGTTCCAGTGGTTGGCAGGTCTTCCCAATACCTCTCCAGCTGCCTCGCTGGGCAACAACACGGCCGATATCATAACCAATAGCTGGCATGCGGGCTTTCCTGTAGCTACCGCTAATACTGCCTTTGGGCAATTAACCAATTATGGGCGAAATGGGAGAGGCGTCCTACTGTTTTTCTCTGCTGGAAATAGCAACACAGATGTGACGATCCAACGCCCTTGGGCTGCTCATCCCAAAACCTTTGGAATCGCAGCCACTACCTTAAATGCAGCAGGCAATGAGCGACGCGCTACTTACAGCGGTTTTGGCGTCTTTGGTGCTGGTACTCAAATCGAACTTTCTTCCCCTAGCGGTAGCCTGGGGCCACACACCCCACCCGCCAATTATGGTATTTACAGCGGACACATGATCAATTCAGGAAATACGGTCACTGGCCCTGGTACCCTAAGTGCTCGACTCACCCGCGCCACCACCAACACAGACACTATTTTCCAATTGGATGATGCCACTGGCTTTCGTCCTGGACAACAAATCTTAGTAGCTGATGCCACCAATAATATTCTGGCAAATTTTACCATAAACGCTGCCAATGGCTTACGCAGCTCCATGCATATCGACATCTCACCTGGCACAGCCGGACAAGTCCTTCCAATAGGTACACAGATACTTGGGCTGACCCCATTATCTACCACGATTTCTGCTCCTGGAGTTTTAGCCTCTAATAATGTGAATACTTTACCAGTAGGAGCTATTGCCGGATTTCAAGCTGGACAAATGGTCCTTTTGGGAAATGTCGGAGCGGCCAATCAAGAATTGCGGACTATTTCTGCCGCACCCGCTGGAGGGAATATTCCCATCAATGCAAATATTAGCAATGACCATGGTGCCGGAGACCCAGTAAGTGTCGTTGGAGGACTTATCCAAACCACCGTGACCAGTCTCAATGGAGCTCGAACCGTCATTACCGTACCAACCTCTGCTGGCTTCCTTACGGGACATACCTTGCTCGTTGGAACACCTGGAACCAATCCTCCCGCAGGCCCTTTCCCCGAAGCCGCTACCATTCTCTCCCTCACCCCAACGACGATTACCCTTACTGCTGCTCTAAGTGGTGCCCATAATGCTGGTGCTCAAATCATCGGAGGAGCCAATCACATGCGCAATGACTTCGGCGGTACTTCATCCGGTACTCCTTTAGCTGCAGGTATTGCCGCTTTGATACTCAGCGCTCAGCCATTACTGAGTTGGATTGAAGTTCGTGACATCCTCAGAACAACAGCTGTGAAATTAGATCTGACGAACACCGGTTTTACCACTGCAAATGTAGCCGCTGGAAGGGTGATTGGTCAGGGTATTTGGCAGGATGCGGCTGGAGTAGATACGATCGTACAGGCTACTGGTGCTCCAAACCCTGGTGCTGGCGCTCCCCACTACAGCGAATGGTATGGCTATGGTCGTGTCAATGCCGGAGCAGCTGTCACCACCGCCATTGCCTACAACCACAACCAACGCGACTTGATGCTTCGCAACTGGATCAATCTCGCAGTGCTCGACGTCAATAATATCCCTACCCAAGACGACGGTCTAACCATCACCAATGTCAATAATAATCCCATCCACAGCCCGGATATTTGGATTCGGAATAATAATAATCCCCTGACCGGTTTGGACCCCAATCGCCCAGGACCTCACCAAAATCCAGATCAAAGTGTCAATCGCTTTATCTTTGCACGAATCAAAAACCGAGGAACAACCCTCACCAGTCTAGACGCCTGGGTGCGCTTCTACGTCGCCCTGTCCAACGGTGCCAACGCCGCAGGTCCACCTGCTATCAATACCCCTTTTCACTTCCCCACAGACTGGATGGCCGGCAATGCCATCGGTATAATTGGAACAAATGCTGGTGCCAATACAACTTATTATGTTGGAGAGATAGCACTGACTCAAGGAGCCATTGCTGTCGACAGCTATCACCATGTGAGCATCCAGTGGAATCAAGCGCATCTACCTCCTGCGGGAACCCCTCTAAATACCTATCTCCTGGTTCAGGTCTCCCCAACAGACGGTGCTTTGAATGGTAGAGGGGCAGAATCCGTCAATAACCTGTCCTACCGAGAAATTCTATTTGCCCGTTTTGGCTTCAGGGACGGTACCGGAGCTAGCGATTTAGCCGATACCGTTGAAGTTAGCCCCTATTACCAAGCGGTAACTACCAATTTTACTTTACTCCTCAATGCAGATATTGGAACCTTTGGAACCGAGAAAGTTAGCGTTGAATTCATTCGGGAAAATGACAATGGTACAGAAGAAACAGTCACTTTCCTACATACGGGTGGAAGTTGGCAGTTCAATGGAGGCGTGACACCTACTTGGGCAAGCATGAATGCCCCTACAGACCAAGGTGCAGCTACTCCCGCTACTGGAAACAAAAATGCCATTGCCTTCACCGGAACCATTGATGCTGCCAAAGAGCATAACAAAATCACCTTGCGCATCAAAATAAGCAGTCGGAATACGACGGCAGTTATTGCAGAAGACGAAAAAGTCATCACTGTAACTGCCCAGCAATTACAACCGACGGGAATCGGTCCTTCCCAACCAAAGGTTGCTCCCCGCTCTCACGTTTTTACCGAAATGCCTAATTTGGTCCAAACCCCTGCCTTAACTTATGGGCCTGTCCCAGGCAACCTCAACACAAAATATCGCGTAACCAGTTCCTTTAACTCCGCCATGCCAACAAAGGCTTATGCCTGTGTGAATGGCATCTTTATGATCCAAAAACAGGATGCCAATCGGGTCAACTTAATTTTAAAACCCATCAAACAGCCTGGCCTGGATTTCACTCCCATCCGCTACTTCATTTACAGAGGTTTAAAACTAAGCGACTTTATCAAGAGTGCTGCTCAAAATGAAGTAAGGGGCAAGGCAAGTGCTTCTGCTCTCATCAAGCGATTGTATGAAATTCACGAAGACCAAAACCCCGCTGGCACAACCTTCCTCAGTAAGAGTCTGGGATATGACCCTGCCAATCAAAACGTAGCCGACCTAATCGACAGTTATTTCTATCGCAGTGATCCATCTTATCAGCTTCCGTTTGTGACCAAAGGAATGCACATTGGTAATTTCTATCAAGTCAGTAATAGTCAGTTTGGTTTTGAGATCATTTTAGAAGAAGGCAATTATCAGCCAACACTGGGCTTCGCCCAAAAGGAATTCCATGAAATCACTGTTCCTGCTGCCAATAACTTTACCAATCGAATTGCCCGCGAAGAGATTCTGAATTTTATGGACCCTGCCGCCTTCTACAGTATGCATGCAGTAGATAAAGGTTTGGTAGAAGTACCTGACCCCTCAGGCGGGCCTGGTGATATTCTCAAAAAGAAGGGCGATGATATTTACCACGATATCGTCAAATGGTTTTTGTCCAGAAATAAGCTGTACATCGACATTCGCAATGAAAATGGACACTCCTATAACTTCTATACCAATTACAAAGGGCCCGCTGGTGATCCGGATCTGGGAAAAGATATAAAGATCGCTAATACCAATACGGCTGGAGCTTTGACAGCCGCCAATTACCAGACCAACGACTGGCCCATTTTGATTCGCAGCGGAGCGGTTAATGTCAATGTAGCGACCACGCCCATCTATCTATGTCTGCGGATCGATGATAATATAAAGCCGATGGTCTATGTTGAACAAGGCAAAATTAAGTTGCCAGCTAGTAAGACCAATGCCTTTATTGAAGCCCCAGATTTATTGCCTAGTGGGGCCAACCCTCCTTGGACTAAAGTCATCGGTTTTGATCTGCCCAATATTGGTCCCAATGGTGCCAAAGAGCACAAAGCCTGGGTATTGAAATTATTTTATAATCGCCAATTGGATAATAGCACCACCTGGCCACCTACCGTAGTGAGGACAGAAGACTACAGCGATCATATCTTTGGCCCGCTTGACTTCTCGCCCCTTTGGACCTCGGACCAAAAGATCAAGTGGATGGGTATCCAAGATAAACACCTCGTAGATGGTTCTAGTAGTAATTTTGTCTATATGGCTGAAAGAGGTATTTCCTTTGAAGGTTTTGTCTCTGGCAATACCAGCCTGGGGCGAGCCATCTTTTATGGCGTTGCTGACGACTGGTTAAAAGCACCGGGAAGTAATACCAATTTGGCTAATGGAATTACAGGAGGGGTGAGTACTCGACAGAGCTTTTTCCAAGTGGCTTCTTTCTTCCAAGGCCTCCAACTACGCTTTGATGTGATTACAGTAGGCGGAAATTCCGTGAGTACTTTAGAATTAGTTCCAAGCTCTGGTTTGGTACCGCCAAGTTCGATGCTGGTATTGGGAATTACTCGTCCAGAGTTAACGACCCTGAAGGCATTGAGTGGCTTCCAGACGAATATTGATCGTACCGTAACACTGGAAAAAATTGCTTCCACTAATGATCCATCTGGTAAATCCTATACGACTTACCGTTTAGTGATAAAGGGATTAGACAGTAGTGGTAATTATAAAACGGCTAAACCGGCTACTGATATCGTGGTCTACACCCGTGACGGTTTCCTCTTTGCCTCAGATGATTTCACCAAAGATGAACCGCTACCTACGACTTACAGCAGAAATGCTGAAGAAGCGATCGGACTGATCAAAGAAAGCAAACCCAGCGGCGAAAATTTTGAAGACTTCTTTATCAAAAAAGATACCCTTGGGGCCATTGGTGGTCAGCCCGATAAAATGGAAAAACTGGTTGCAGACTTTATAAGTGCCGTCGGTGCGGTAGTCAATGACAGTAATGCCAAATCCAATCTCACGACGCATATTGATAATTATGCACCCAAGATTCTGGTGCGAGCCAGGGCCTTTGCTGCCAATAATAATTCCGCCAATGCCGATGATCGTATCCTCTACTGGGCACGGCTCAAAATGATCGTAGCACTGAAGAGCCATGAGTATTTACTACAGTCCTTTACAGATCGGGATGAATTGGTCCAGCGCTTTGAAACCAAGTCTCGGGGTTTTGATAGCATTAGCTTCTCAGGAGCACCTGCTGGTGCGAAAAAAGTGCTGATTGCTGGTTATGATCCCTTCTTCCTCAATCCTAATTATGGTGGAGATAATCCTCGGCAAAGTAATCCTTCGGGAGCAACTGCGCTGGCCTTACACGGGCAAACACTGACAGAGGGCAGTCATAATGTGTATGTACAATCTGTCGTTTTCCCGGTGCGCTATCGCGATTTTGATCAGGATGCTGGCGAGGGTATTGTTGAGGCTTTCTTCAAACGCTTTATTGATCCTTTGGATGGAAGCTATGAGTCGGTGGATATGATCTACACGATGAGTCAGGATATTGTGCAGCGATTCAACCTGGATCGTTTTGCCTCTAGAAAACGAAGTGGTGCTCGGGACAATGAGTTTATTACCAATCGACCTTTCCCTGCTAATTTGGACGGGAACCAGTTTTATGAAACGACGCTACCGATCCCCAAAATCGTTGTCAACCCAAGACCAAGTGGTTTTAACTTTGATGTGTATCTCAGTCAAACCTATAAGTACCTTGATCAGGCTGGCAAAAGCAAATCCTACCTAGTCAGTAATGTTGCGGGGGCGGCATTGATTGGCGATGATCCCAATGCGGATGATCCAACCAACCTACTCCCAATTAATCAGGATCAGACTAGGATTCGATCGGAGGAGGGATCGGGTGGTGACTATCTATCCAATGAAATTTTCTATCGGGTAGCTCGTCTACGGACCGAATATGCAGCCAGTTTACCAACCGGACATTTACATCTACCAAAGATCCAAGGCAGCGCTGCCTTAGCCAGAGTAGTTGCCATCGTCACGGTCGATTTTAACGGAGCGAATACGAAAAAAATCATTGACGACATTAAAAAAATCATCATCAATAGCGCCAAGCCCTAGTATGAAAGTTATTGTCGCCATCGCATTTGTCCTCCTGAGTACTTTATCGCTACAAGGCCAAAAGTGCTGTGCAAAAGTATTTGTCCAATTCTGGATGGACAAAAAGCAATGTATTGATTTTTCGACTACTGAGGAATTTCAACTACAACATTTTTTGATTGATACCGATGAAGAGGCCTGTACGATTAGTCCAGCAGATTTCATCCCCTACGGAGAACAAAGACCTGCCAAAAAACAATTGGCGCTAAATACCCAATATACCGCTCACCGGCTATTGATCAGCCGGGGAAAAGATACCATGCTAGTCGATCTATATCTCCCCTTTAACGAACCTGCGACCATCGAAACTATGCGTTTCTGTCC
>JBCBDH010000117.1:0-12203 GCA_038529855.1 Bacteroidota bacterium
GGAGGCCATGGACGTCGTAGCGGAAATTGATCAGTGGGGGGCTAATTTTGCCAAATTAGACAATGGAAAAATGGACCAGCGCTTTTTTGGGGCCCACACTTATCGCAGAACTTGCTACTCTGGTGATTATACGGGTCGATCTATTTTGATGGCTTTGATCAGTAAGGCTAAATCTTTAAAAATTCCCATCCACGATTCTCAATATGTTACAGAATTGCTCGTGCATCAAAATATCTGTTTTGGCGCTATGACTTTTGATATCAAAAGTGGAGAGCGAACGGTATTCCTGGCTGATGCGATTATTTTAGCAGCAGGTGGACATACCAGAATCTGGAGAAGATCCTCCTCCCGAAGAAATGAAAATACTGGAGATGGATTTTATCTGGCGCTTAAGGCTGGTTGCAAAGTCAAGGATATGGAATTGGTTCAGTTTCACCCTACGGGTATGGTGATTCCTGAACAGATTGCTGGTACCCTGGTTACTGAAGCGGTTCGCGGTGAAGGTGGAAGACTCATCAATGGCAATGGGGAACGCTATATGAAAAACTATGACCCCAAGCGACTGGAATTGTCTACACGCGATGTAGTAGCAATGGCCAATTACACGGAAATTATTGAAGGAAGAGGTACAGAGAATAATGGCGTATTCTTAGATATTAGCCACCAACCAAAGGAGTTTATTATCAAAAAACTCCCTCGAATGTATCGGCAATTCCTCGATACCCTAATGATCGACATCTCCAAATCGCCAATGGAGGTCGCCCCCACAGCCCACTATTCTATGGGAGGAGTCGTGGTAGAACCTGATAAACACTTTACGGGTATAGAAGGCTTATTCGCTGCTGGTGAAGTCACAAGCGGTCTTCATGGTGCTAACCGATTAGGAGGTAACTCACTGGCCGAAATCCTGATTTTTGGAAAAAGAGCGGGCCACCATGCCGCTGAGCGTTCCCTGCAAATGGATGTTCAATATCGCTCCAGAACCAAGATTAGAAGCGCACATGACAAAATTGATTCCTTTATCAAAAATGGTGAAGAAGTGGCTCGCCCGCTACAGCGCAAGCTGCGCAATATCATGTGGGAATGCTGCGGTGTGGTCAGAGATGAAGAAAAGTTGCAAAAAGGATTGGCTCAAATACAAGAACTAAAGGAAACGCTGGACCGCTTGGACGTCCGTCCAGATTCAGAAGGTTTCCAAGATCTTATGCTGGCCTTTGATTTTGAGGGTTCTTTGATGTCAGCAGAAAGTACCATCTTGGGAGCGATCGAACGAAAAGAGAGTCGAGGCGCCCATCAGCGTAGCGATTACAAGGATTTGAATCCTGAGCTATTGGCTAATTTCTCTATTCACTTAGAAGATGGCAGTCGCTTGGTGGTAGAAAAAGAAGCCGTTCATGCGCTTTCTAAAGAACTTAGAGCGGTCATCAATAATACAAAGGAGATTGATGATTTTAAGGGGATGTTATTGGAGTAAGCCTCCTCTAGCAGCCAATCAGTTACAAGAGCTTTCCTACCAGCTCTTAGATTTAGCCTTACAGACCAAGCAACAGTAAAATAATGAAAAGCACATTAGGCTGTGGAACGATTCCTCTTAGATGATACCATTGATTACTTTCATGGCGACTTACTAGATATCAATGGCTGGGACCTCCGTAAGACCCTTAACCTATTAAGTAAGTCTAATGCCACTCCATTCGAATGGGCACAATCACCAATTGTTTATGAGGAAGAGCCAGGCTTTTGTGAGAAGCTCTTAGGCTTTGCACGTCAATATTTTCAGCCAAGGTATAGTCTAAATCACTACAGGGGGATTGCAAAGAATAGTTTCAGCCAATTGAAAGATGGGCAAATCAAGTTGAAAAAACTATTTTATGTCATTCGCCCAGTATTAGCGGCTCAATGGATTGTCCAAAAAGGCACTGTTCCCCCTATGGATATCCACAACTTGATGAGTATCCTTGATGATGCAGCATTCAAACAAAAGCTGAGAGAGTTAATTGTCCTTAAATCAAAGGCTGAGGAAAGCTACCTGACGACTATCGATCCTTATGTCAAGGACTATCTAGAGGAGCAACTAAGACAGTTGGATGATGCTGAACTAAAAACAAACCATTCAGTAGCAGATTTGACCCCACTGGATGAATACTTCAGGATGGTCATAAGTACTGACTAGTAATTTTTTTTAAAAAAAATTATCATTCATTAATATTCTGATAATCAGATTATTACACCAATAAAATACGTAGATACACTAAATTTACCTCATTTTTTTTATGGAATTTCAGAAGTTTTGCGTCCTATTAGGGAACATGTTCAACCTTCCATATTGGAAATATACTTTTGCGACCTAATTAGCAGTGCAAAGGGCTAAATGGCTATGCCCATTTGGGACTTAAAAACTGGGGGTCGGCGGTGGTGGCCTGGGTTGGGTCCCACCCTCAAGGTGGAGCTATTTAATATTACAAAATAATATTTATTATAAAAATATATCCCTTCTCCAATGACCCTAGACGATCTCCAATCTCAAAACCTCCTCCTTTTTGAATGTATCTCAGGAAGCAAAGCCTATGGCTTAGACCTCCCCCATTCCGATACTGATATTAAAGGCGTGTTTATATTACCCAAGCAGCAGTTCTATGGCCTCGACTACATTCCTCAAGTAGCTGATAATCGAAATGATGTGGTTTATTATGAGTTGGGGCGTTTTATTGAACTATTGATGAAGAACAACCCAAATATCCTGGAATTATTAGCCACGCCAGCAGATAAAATAAGGATCAAGCATCCCCTGATAGATCAAATCAAACCAGACCTTTTTATCTCCAAAAAATGCAAGGATACTTTTGGGGGATATGCTTTTACCCAAATCCGCAAGGCGCGGGGTTTGAATAAAAAAATAGTCAATCCTGTGGATAAGGAGCGGAAAAGTATTCTCGCCTTTTGTCAGGTCTTACAGGAGCAGGGAGCAATCCCGCTATCCCAATGGTTAGCCATTCATCAAGTAGAACAAGCACAATGTGGATTAGTCAATATCCCTAAGATGAAAGACTTATATGGCCTTTACATAGATAGAAGCAAAAATTTAGGCTATCGCGGAATTTTACGCAAAGAGCAATCAACCAAAGTAGTCCTAAGTAGCATCCCTAAAACAGAAAAACCTATAGCCTATTTGCATTTCAATGAAGATGGCTATGTCAAATATTGTAAGGATTATAAAGAGTATTGGGACTGGGTAGATCAACGCAATGAGTCGCGTTATCAGAATAATTTGAGGCATGGCCAAAGCTATGATTCTAAAAATATGATGCACACCTTTCGCCTTTTAGACATGGCCAAGGAGATTTTGGAGACAGGACAGGTGATCGTCAAAAGGCCCAATAGAGAAGAATTATTGGCTATACGACAAGGAAAATGGACTTTTGAGGAATTGATGTCGATGGCAGATGCCAAGATGACAAGTATTGAAAAGGCTTATCAAAACAGCCAACTCCAAGATGAGCCTGATACACAAAAAATCAAACAATTATTGGTAGCGCTGAGAATGGAGCTCTATCAATAGGGCAAGGTATACAGAGCTTCTCCTCCCCCAAATATTTGTTTTTATGGTATGGTTTTTCCTTATGATCCAATAATGAAAAATCGGATATCCTATGAATCTGATCTCTGCAATAGCAACGATTGTACTCCTATTTTTACATTCATTATCAATCCATGCACAACAGCGATTAAGTTTAGAGAAAGAGATCAAGGCTGAGGAAAAGCCCATTCTACCAGTGGAAAAAGTACAAGAAGCGGAAAGGGTACAAAGGGCGGAAAAGGTACAGCGAGCAGAAAAAGTACAAGAACCAGAAAAATCCCCAGAAAAGCAGAAAAAAAACAGCTTCCACCTTTATGGAGACCTTCGACTCCGTGCAGAGCAGGATTGGAACTCTCGCAGATTTAATGGCAGTTTTCGGGATGATCGCTTCCGTTTGAGGTATCGACTGAGGTTTGGGTTTACTTATCATTGGACAGAGAGCATTCACTTAGGAGCCAGAATAAGATCAGGTGTTGCAGAAAGTCTACAATCTCCACATAATAATTTTGGGCATCGAGAGTTTACGGGTGTTCCTATCAATCTAGATAAGGTTTTCTTAGCGGGCAACCATGAAAAAGTATGGTGGTGGGCAGGTAAAAATAATTTTCCTTTCTGGAAGCAGAATGAATTATTTTGGGATGATGATGTAAATCCAGAAGGTATAGCTGTGGGAGGATCATTTAGGATAGATAGTATTTCCATCAAGCCAAAAGCGGCCTATTTTATCACCAATACTGGAAGTGGTAATTTTGATCCTCAAGATCCAACCAATGGCAGGATCGATGGTCATATGATTGGTGGTCAATTGGAATTAGGTTTTAAAGTTAAGGGAAATAAAGTCACTTGGGCTAGTAGCTATTATGCGCTTAAAGGGATCAATAATGTTCCCACTACAGATTTTTTTTATAGTGGAGATCGCTTTAAGCTTGATTACTCCTTTATCACTTCAGGGCTGAAAATTGAATGGAAAACCCAATTCCCCATTACCTTGGGTTTTGACCATTTTATAAATTTAGAGGATTATGGAGCCATTCCAGATACGCTGATCAACCCTATCTACAAAGACCAGAATACAGGTTTTGTGGCGAGCCTAAAAATGGGAAAACTCAAGAAAAAAGGAGATTGGTTATTTGGCTACTATTTCGTTAGAAAGGAAGAATATTCCGTCGTGAGTTATTATACAGAAGATGACTGGATTCGACTTGGAAATATCAATCGAAATAGAAATACCAATTATCAAGGACACGAACTTCGAGTGGCTTATGCTTTTGATTCACGATTCAATGTCGTGGCTAGAGCCTATTTTGTAGAGGGATTGGTCACCCCAGATATTGCAACGGAATCTGGCAATCGTTTTAGATTAGATTTCAATATGAAATTCAATAAGCAAGTGCGGTAATTCTTCCTTACTACTGCTTATTTACTTTCTGCAAATAGACTTGCCCATCTTGTAATTCTACCTGCAATAAATATAGTCCATCTGGCCAATTGGATAAATCAATTGCGGAAGTATCAGAGGTCGTCAACAGTAATTCAGATCGTGTATTATAGCACTTTATCTGAGTGATTTTACTTTTTGATAAGGACTGAATGTAGAAAATAGCACTGCTGGGATTGGGGTAAATGCTTATAGCAGCTTGTGGCGAATCCTTTTCTTTTAGACTGGTCGTTTCGCTTAAAATCAATTCATCAATGACCATTTCTGCGTAGCCCTCTGAGCCTAAAGGCCCCATTGTATTGGCGGCGATGATTTCAATTTTGAGGGAATCCATTCTAGTTTGAGCAATTGGGATAAGGATGCTCCTTACAGCAGTACTTTGCATGCTATCCACCCAAGTACCAATATTTTCAAAATTATCATCTCTCCATTCTGAAATATAGATGAGTACCTGACCTTGCTCAATGGAGTCAATGGTGAGGCGAGCTTGCAAAACTTCATAGGATTGGTCAATAGCAAAGGTGGTGCTGGCTCTGCCAGGAAGGGTGCCTTCAAAGGAGGGAGCCGTGCTGGAAACTTTCATAGAAAAATTGCCTTCAAGCGCTTCAGTTGCCTTTTCTATGGGACTACAGCAAGGGGCATTATTGGTTTGCCAGGAGACAGGGGCTTCATGGCCAGAGCTGCTCAGTTCCCAGTTTTCAAAAAAGCCATTGGGGACTTGCGCCATTAGGTAATGGCCAATCAGTAGGAAGAGTAAAAAGGATAAGGAAGATTTCATCGCCACTTAGCTTTAGGGCTGAATAATAATTTTTCGATTAGCCTGGACCTGTCCATCTACTTGATAAAGCACCTGGTAAATACCTGCTGGTAAAAAAGAGAGTTGTAATACGCTCCTTTTTGCTTTTAGCACTACCCTTTGGATGATTTGTCCAGATGTGTCAAAAATGAGAATTTCGCGATTATCCAGTAGATCAGATTCAATGATTAAAGTGCCCTTATTAGGATTGGGACCTAATGCAAATGAAGCATCTATACGATCTTCAGGAAGATCAACAGCAGTACTTATGAGGCTATCTTGAAGGTTCATCCAATCTTGACAATCGCCATTCCAACAGCCATTTTGATCCAGGGTCAATAGCCAATTATCGAACTCTTCAAAGTTATTGGAAAAACCAATACTCCCAAGGAATGCATAGCCCTCCGCAGTAGCGATGCCATGACGAAAGGCGCCAGAAATAGGTGCTTGTCGATTGTCAGCGATGCCTCTTTCCCAAAGCAAATTTCCAGAAGTATCCATCAAAAAACACCAGCCATCCAAAGACCGCTCTGGAAAAATATCGTGAACTCGAAAATAATCGGTCGCACCAACCCCCAACAAATGCCCTTCAGGAGTCCAGCTAAAACTCAAATGTTCTTTGTAAGCTTTGTGTGCAAAAATGTATTCGCCAACGATTGCGAGCTGCTCATCCAATTGGTAGAGTGTTGTTGGAAAAGGAAAGGTGTCAAACAAGGAAAAGGATAAGTCTTTGTTCCAAGCCAGCCAATAATGCTGATCGTCCATCCCAATAAGATCAACTGCTCGAAAAGGGTCCCCCAATTCAGCTTCCAGGATTTGATTGCTAAGACTAATATTTAATTGATCATCCAATTTCTGAAGCTGCATCCGCACTTGGCTACCAAGCACTTGTTCTCCATAAGCCAATAAATAATCGCCATTAGGATCAATGGAAAGATCAATGCCTCTTTTTATCAGTCCAGACTGCCCAATTTTTTTTTCCTGAATTAGCTGAAAAGAAAGGTCTAATTCCCAAATAAAAACAGAGTAATCACCATCCATCAATTGGCCAAATACCAATAGATGATCATTGGCCAATAGTAAGCCCGCTAAAAAAAACTCAGCAGTAGCAGGAAGATCGCGATCGCGATGATTGAGCAATTCACCGTCTGTATTAAATGTCAGGAGGCGAATGGCTTCCCCTCCTGACTTGATAACTTTAGTAGCTAAATAAATTTTCTCCTGATGGATTACCATCGTAGGATGCCAGCCGTGAAGCAATTCCTCCCCTGCCCCATCGTAAATGGTCTGCCAAATGGTATTCCCCATTTGATCAACACGCATCAGTCCCAAGCAGTTGGCAGACGCATTAGGGCATTGGCTTTGACCCATTAAGAGAAAATCGTTTTCCAGATTTTCCAATTGAATACCAAAATCATATTGGTCAGCCTCAGGATGAAAACTCAAGCGATGAGATAATTGCTGCGCAGGAGTACTAATCGCAACCATCAAAAGCAACCATACAATCAATAAACGCATAGTTCAATTTACAAAAAAAACAGGCATGACAGATTACGCTGCCATGCCTGATCACTAAAAAAATTATTTATTCATCAATAATAGCTCCGTATGAACTGAAATGCCATCAGCGTCAAGCAGATTGAGCATGTAAATGCCACTCTGCCAATTGGCTCCAGAAATATTCACTTCTGTAGACTGTTCAGGAACAACTTGCTGATAAATGGTTTTACCTAATACGGACTTGACTTCCAGATACTTCACGCTCTGCTCACCATTGAAAGCAATGGTAAAAAATCCAGTAGTTGGATTAGGATAAACAACAACTGGGCTTTCGCTTAGTGTTGCTAATTGTTGTTGTTCTATTTCCTCTTCACCTGCTCTGACCTCACCACGATCGTCAAGTCCCTCTTCATAGGTCGTTCCTTCCAAAAGCCCAAGTATAGAACGCGCATAGGCTTTAACGCCCGCATCCGTATCCGCAAATGCTTCTAGTATAGATCGATCTCTGTCAGATAATACATAATCACCAGCATAGCGAAGACGGTCAATATTGATGCGCTGGATGGATTGGAATTCAGCTAATTCCCCAATAGAGGTAGGCATCTCTTCCAGGGTGCTCAATGCATCGTTATAGCGCTCTGCATTTACTTGAATACCATATTTCATTAGCTGTGACATATCTGAGCCATCTATCTCTGTTGCACGAACGGCCTCATCAACAGCACCATCATTGAGATAATCGCGAACCAAGACCAATAGGATGTGTTCCTTTTTCTCCAATAATTCAACCAGGGTTTCTACAGGCTGACCACCACTAGCAATGATTTGATCAATTTCAGCAACAATAGAAACTAAATCATCCAATTCGTATACATCATGGAAGCCATCCGTATCGCCACAGCCTGCGGCAGCTGAACTTAAAACGGTATAATTTCCTGGATTAAGAGGCGTCTTGCAAGCAGAGCCACCTCCTACATAATAATTAAAACTAACTGTCGCATTTTGAGTTTCGATGTCAACAACAGCTCCTGGATTGGTAAAACAGTTGTCAGCGCCAGACCCAAAGTTTCCTTGGAATTGGCGAATCTCACCAGGTACACCATTGCGTTCTGCTACTCGAATATCTCGATTGGTACTAAATTGATTACACAAAATCTGCAATTCGCGATTTTCACCAAGGGCTACCACACCAATTGAAGAAGAAATGGCATTGCGGCGGATGTAATTGTGTTGATTATTATTCATTGATCCTGTGTAGAAATTCACCATACCTCCCACGGTGATATCCAGTGAATTGTTCTCGACAAAGAATTTAGAAGGACCAACAAACCACAAGGCCGTATTGGAATCAAAAAATTCATTATTAATAATCTTCATACCATCCAGCTTATTAGAAGCATAGGACTCAATGTGGAACCAGTTATCCAAGAAGTAATTGGGATCAGAAGACAAGTCTCCAACTTCCAAATAAGCCGCAAATGGGTAGGTAGCTTTAGAAGAAATACCTCTACGATTGTGCTGAAAGTCATTGCCATCTTTGACAATTGCACCAGCATCGTAAACCAATAAGCCCTCTGCTTCCATATTGTAAAAGCGACAGCGATTAAAAGTGACGCCATTGGTGGCCCAGATCGTTACGCCTACTGTTGTAGCATTGATGGTGCTATTGCCATCAAAAGTACAATTGACGAACTTACTCTTATTGGTAAAATTGTACTTCATAAATTCAGCACCGCGCTTATTATTGCTAAAGGTAGAATTTTCCGCATAAATTAATCCACCCCATTTTGCACTGGTCCAGGTGCCAAAATAATTGGTAGAAATAGCAGTACGTGCCCATTCAATAGTGGCATTATTATCCACAACAACAACACCAGCTTGATTAGAAGCAGGCATGGCGTAGGGATTGCTTGGCTGTGGCAAACTGCTATTCCCCTCTACCACAACACCTCTCCAGTCGTCATCAAAACCACAGCGAGTTAGCGTACCTCCACTGAGATATAGTTTTGCTCCACGCTCTACGACAATGGCTTTGTTTTTGGCCATTTGGATGGTAGCGGTAATGGTGAGTTGCGCACCAGTATGGACAATGATGTTTCCTCCAAAACCCATATCTGAACTATAAGTTGTATTGGAATAAATATGAACATCAGTTGCTGTACAAGGACAGTGGTGTGGTCCATTGACTTGAACATCTTGTAGGAAGGGCAAATTGCAAATGGCATCGCGCATACGCTGTCCTTGACCATTGGTGAAATAGGACATACAATCAGGATGCGTATAAGCCATGATCAAGGCAGGATCAGGGGTGTAATTGCCAATAGGCTCAGGTGTGGAACATGCCGCTACGCCACTCCAAACACAAGTAGCTGCGGGTACATTAAAACCCAAATGTGGATCAGAAGGGGTATCACATACAAAGTCACCAGCAGTGGCGCAGTTAGAACCATTGGTATTTTCCCAATTGCCTGTTTCACAACTATGGTGGGTATGCCAGAGGAAAAGAACGTGCCCCATTTCGTGAGACATCACATGCGACTTAACCAAAGAGCCAAAAGGAGGGTCCCAATAACTTCCCGTTACAAAAAATTCAGAAGACACCCCAACCCCATTGGCCAAACCACTTCCACCAACAGCATCGTCATACAGATAAACATCAATTCCATCTGTACTGTTATTGACAGAAAAAATAGCCCCACTTGGAGAGAAATAATAAGAGTCATTATCAATGTAATCAATACAACCATCCCATTCAAAGAAAATCTGATGGGGATTAAAATCAGTATCTAAAAAGGCGAGCGCATTATTGACGTCAGTGGTTGACTGCCCACCTGTTCCATCAGTTTTTCGAATAACGTGTACGTATATTTTCAAGTGAAAAGGTCCAGCAGAACCAGATCGAGGAAAGGAAATATGTCCTCTTTGGTTTTCGGGATCAGTGGGCGTATGGCAATAAGTTTTTTGAGCTTGTAATGGCGTACCTGTCAACATCAGCAGACAAGTGAGCATGCTCAATAGGGCGAGGTTTAGAATTTTTTTCATGTTTGAATGTCGATTTTAGTAATGATGAATATAGGTTGCTAAGGCTTTATCTGGTTCATTTGATAAAGCGGAATGAATAAGTTAAATCTTGATTGTTTTTTTAGTGTAGGCTAAAGCAGCGAGTCAATAAGTAGGCTTAGTTATTTGGATGGATTCAAATAATCATCAGTGGGCATAGCATTACCCAGTCAGCTAAAATGCTGATCCATTTTAGAATAAAAGTACAACCATAATAAAGAATGAAAAGCAGCTTTGAAGTATACCATTTGGGTGCGACTAGCTATCAAAAAACAGCTATAGTCAAGTAGCTTTTTGGACTCGCTGAGAAAGCTTATTTATTACCAGAAAAGTAATTTTGTTTTACTGTAAAGAGCTGTAGTAATTTGAGAGCAAGGATAATAGATAAGAATACAATTAACCTTTTACATTAAGTATTAACCTAATCACAATATAAATACAAAGTATTGTATTAGCAATAAATAGGATTAAATTATTTTATTTTTTAATGATTTTTTCAACCAGTATTTTTCCTCGATCTGTAATTATTTCCAGCCAATAAATACCTCCAGCTAAATTATCCATAGCAAGTGAATTAGACTTTGAGGTAGCATATAATAGGTGGGCCTGTGCATCATACAAAGTCAAACGATTAATTTGAGGGGCTGGATATTGTATAAATAAATGATCAGCGACAGGGTTGGGAAAAATATTGATTTGCTCGTTCATTAAGTCATTTTGAACAGTAGTCGTCCTACAAGCTGTAGCACAAAAACCTCGACTTTCCAATTCACAAAGCAAGCGTTCATAAGCCAATTTATTCATGCCAGAGCCTGCATAAGTCCTAAGCCCCAAGGTTCGCAAATACTCCTTAAACCGCAGATCACTAATGCCATAATACAGTTCAAAGTTATCCACTTCTTCTTGTGACCAGTCCGTACTTTTAAAAATGGTGAGGTATTGGATGCGATTGGCATGCTCATCCCATGCCTTAAATACTTCGCTAAAAAAATCGGCTTGTTGGTCCTCTGAGCTATTGCAAATGGAACTAGAGGCATAACCACATTCTACAAAGTAAATTGGCTGCTCAGTATTCGAATATTGATCCACTAATTGGTCAAAATCTTCTGCTACCACGGAGGTCGATTGCATGGTAAAATCACTATTTAAAGGATAATAAGTCACTGCAATAATATCCATATTGCTATTGACCATTTGGCAAAGGGAAGCTTTTTGGTTATCAACCAAGGCATGATGAGTAAAAGTCGTTCCCACCTTTAATGCCTTACCATGCAAAGCCATATATTTCGACTGCGCATAAGGACGAACTGCTTCCAAAAAAGTTTGATACGCTACATACTGCTGCTGCTCCACCCCAAAGTAAATATCACTTTCATTACCAATGTTTAAAGCCGCCAATTCTACATCAGGCATCCTACTAAATACCGTATCCAAGACTGTTTTAAAGCGGTCAATCATTTGAGCGGAAGCGAAAGAGGTAGACTGCAAGTCTTCAGGTACGGTCAACACATTAGTATTTACAGGAGCTAGCTGCAATTCTACCTTGGTGCCAAAAGCTGAATAATAAATATTGGCCAGCGACAAAAGCTCGTCCAGAATTTGCTCGTCAAACTCGCCTTCATTTGGCTCCAAGACGTCCCAAGTGATGAAGAAATGAATGGCTTCCATACAAGCCTCTTGCGCAAAAGAGAAGGCCGCATCATAATCGCCATCTTCAGCCATATCTACCTGAAAGGCCAGTATGCGATCGCCTTTAGGTAGTTGAGCAAAGGAAAAAGCGCTTAATAGACTTAGAAGTAGAGCAAGAAAAATCCTCATAGGTTCTGGGTTTT
>JBCBDH010000118.1:0-12125 GCA_038529855.1 Bacteroidota bacterium
CCATTTTTAAGATTCGTAAGCGATTGCCCACCTTTACTTTAATTCGATCTCGATACTTCGTTTTTTGAGCTTGTAATAATTGATTAATAGCCTGTAGATCAAAGGATTGTGTATTGGTTTGAAAAAGCTGTTTAAATTTTTGGAGCGCCTGTTGTAACTCTGTTTTCCCAATGGGTTTTAGCAGGTAATCCACACTGTTTTGCTTAAAGGCTTTAATGGCAAACTCATTGTAGGCAGTGGTGAAAATAATGGGGGTATTGAGCTTTACCGTTTGCAGGGTTTCAAATACCACTCCGTCATTTAGATGGATATCCATGAAGTAAAGGTCAGGGGCGGCTTGGGTTTGAAAATAGGCTTGTAGGGCGGCATTAGATTTCAGACTAGCCATGACCGCTAAGCCTTCCTGCTCGAGTAATCTTTTTAGTCTTCTGGCGGCAACGCCTTCATCTTCGACTATGACGGTCTGTATCAAATGAGGGGAAGTTTAACGGTGAAAGAATCTGCTTGGGCATCAATAATCAAGGATTGGGTCGTCAGTAATTGGTAGCGAGCCCTAATATTTTGCAGCCCAATGCCATTACTTTCTGTAAGATTGGTCCTGGCTTTTCGATTATTACTGACCCGTAATTGATCGTCTTCTTGAGTAATTTCAATGTGAAGCGGGTTTTGTTCATTAAACCCATTATGCTTGATGGCATTTTCCAATAGCAGCTGTAAAGTCAAGGAGGGAATTCTCTTGTGCAGGACGTCCTCGCTGATATCCGTTTTTAAGTAGATGCTGTCTTCAAAACGCATGTGTTGCAGTTGGAGGTATTGCTTTGCAAAATTGAGCTCTTCTGCTACGGTGCAGGTATCCTCATTTCTTTGCTCCAGTACATAGCGATAAATGGCAGAAAGACCAGCCAGAAAACGCTGTGCTTTTTCGGTATCTTCATCAATCAAGCCAGAGAGTACATTAAAACTGTTGAACAAAAAATGGGGATCTACTTGGGTACGCAGCGCACTCAATTCTGAGGCTATTTTTTCCTGTCGCAGTTGAGCACTAATGGTGCGTTCATTCTGGACTTCTTTAAAAAAAGTAACAGCGTGTAAAGTGATCGAGACGATGGAGGTTATAACCAGGGCAATAAAATAAAAGGTCCGATTTTCCCTGATCCAGAGCGAATTGAGTTCATAACCAAAGAAGAATACCCATAGGATCAAATTCAGCAGGATTAATACGGTCATTGTTACAAAAATTGCCCCAAACATACCAGTCAGGGCCCTCGTCCAGGGGCGTTCATTCCACGGGAATAGCCTACTTAAAAAATCAAACAGCCATCCATTAACCAGACTAAGTGGTATCCCATAGTAAATGTTATAGAGAATTTGCTGTCTGATGATGTACCAGCTCATCTCCTTGACCATGAATGCATTGATCATTATCGTCATCATGCAAATGATAATGACGATAATGATGGCTGATCTGAATTCTTTATAAAAATTAATCATTCGCAGCTATTAGCTATTTGTTGTGCCCGCTCTAATCCATGGCTGGGAGCAAAAGGGACGGATGGGGTCTCCTGTTCAAATTTAGGGATTACTTTCTTCATTTTCTCACAGAAGGGGCTTAGATCTTGACCGAAAAAGCGGGCAGTACCCATCTCAAACTCAATTTTGTTGACTAGTGCTCTTGGATTATCAGGATCAATACTGATGGCCTGCTCGTGTAATGCCTGAATTTTTTGGGGCAATGTCATTCCGTAGGTGGCAGGGTCTATCGATAAATAAGCCGTATACAGTAAACCTTCCAGTGTGATCAGTTCTGCATTATTTTCAGACCTTTTTTGAGCATTGGCAACAATGGTTTTGGCTTTTTCCAGCATGCTATTTTTTGTATTGACGTCCTCTACTTGAAAGGAAGCACCAATGAGTGCATTAGCTGCATGGTAAAGAGGAATCCAGTTGTCTTTCTCTGCCTGACCAATTCTTTCAAATAGGGCAATGGCTTCGTTGGTATTTCCAGATTGCCAGAGGCCAAAAGCTTTTTGCATCCCACTTTCGTATTTAGATTGGGCAGATAGAAAAACGCTTGCAGTTAGTAGGAAAACGATGTTGGTGATTACCTTTTTCATATTATTAAATTTTTATAAGTTATCTAATTGATTTTTAGTTTTATCGCTGCTGATGGTGATGAAAAAACCTGCGAAGAGGAAGCGATCATCATTGGGTTGAATGAGGCGGCTGGGAAATAGTCCGTCTGCATTTCTATTATTGCCATATTCGTATCCAAATTCATTCTTAAAACCAGGAAGATTGGAAATGGACACAAAGAAGATTTTTTGTTGGGAAATGAGATAGGCCCAGCTGAGATTAATGCTTTTAAATACCTTGGACCGTTCGTTTAAAAATCCTGTGGTGTTGGGGTTTTCGTAAGGGCGTCCACTGATGACGTTGCAGGTGATGCCTAGCTGAGAGCGCAAGCGAGAAATCCAGATTTTAGAGACTAAGGACAGGTTGTGATTGGTCGTAAAAGTAGGTGTTGCATGGCTTGGATAATGTCGATATTCCCTCTGATGTTCGATCCAGCTGTAGGATACCCAGAAGTCTACATTTTTCACGACTTGATTGGCTCGCCAAAAGAGGTCCATGCCGTAGGCATATCCATCCCCTTCGCTATCAAAATGCTGCAAATTGCCTAAGTCCTGTCTGCCTTCATAGCGCAATAGATTTTGATAGGATTTGAAATAGGATTCAATCCGTAGAATTTGCTTGTCTGTTTTATAATTGTAATTGATCAGAAAATGGCTGGATTGCTCTTGTTCCAGGTTTGAATCATAATAAAGAAACTCCGCATCCAGTGTTTGGGTAAATCTGCCATAAGCAGCACTGATTTGACTATTGTTGGATAGTTTTTGAGCAATGGTAATACGAGGGTCAAGGACGACTTTTTGAAGCAGCGTATTGTACTCTGCCCTAAGGCCCAATTTGATAGCGGAGTTCTTAGAGAAAAAATAATCCGTTTCTACAAATGCCCCTGCGGTATTTTGTAATAAATCATGGCCATTTGGCCCGTCAGCCTCTGGGAAACGCATCTCATTCTTTTGTAGTAAATAATCAAGACCATAATTGACGATTAAACGCTCTTGCAATATGGTTTTAAAGGATAATCGGGCATTGGCTCCAGCCAATTGATTATCTATATTCATGGATGGATCGATAGCCAACTGATCGCGATTGAAGCCAAGGCTGATACCCGCAAAAATGGAGGTCTGCTCGTTGAGGATTCCTCTGTAAGAAGTATTGCTGTAGACATTACCGTTTTTAATGCCAATGCTGTCTGGTCTTTTGGTATCCAGATTTTGTTGGGATAAACGAAATCCATTCAGGTCGCCAGCAAGATAGCTCTTGACCAAGCCATTTTTTGTTTTATAACGGTACACCGCTTCGCCTGTAAAGCCTTGGTAAGGCTTCATCCAGTCAGCCCTGGAAGGAACCAACCAATTATAGGGACTTAAATTGAGGTAGTTGGTATTGATGCTAATGGATTGCTTATCCCACTTCTGAGTATGGCCAATACCTGCACCAATAGACATAATAGACAGATTACTTTCTGTATTAGCAGGTTCATCTATGGTATTCATGTCCAATATCCCCGAAAGTGATTGCCCATAGGCGGCGGAGTATCCACCAGTCGAAAAGCTGACACCTTTGAAAAGGAGAGGAGAAAATCGACCTCGAGTAGGGGAGCCACCAATAGTTCTGATGTAGGGGCTAAATACCCGTAGACCATCGACATAAATATTCGTTTCTCTGGCTTCGCCTCCGCGTACAAACAATCGGCCATCTTCTGGATTAGATTGTGTCCCTGGTAAGGTCTGCAAGGCACCTATAACATCTCCCAAGGCTCCAGCCGTCGTGATAATATCCAGCGGCTTCAAGACAGCCACTTTTGAATTATCCCCTGCTTTAAAAGTACTCGCAGAAACTTCAACAGCATCCAAGGTCATCACGGATTCGCGGAGCTGAATGTTTAGATTTTGAAGGTTTTGATCGCTTAGCGGAAGGGTTTTGGTTTCATAACCCAGATAGGCAACAATCAGATTTATCTTATCTGTTGCATCAGTGCTAAAGGTAAACTGTCCTAATTCATTGGTGACAGCTCCATCATAAGAATCCTCAATGGCTACGGTAGCCCCAATAATAGGTTGACTTTTGCGGTCTGTGACCACTCCACTAATGGTGGTCTGCGTATAGCTATAGCTCAGAATGAGCTGGGTGGCTAAAAGTATACTCCATCTTTTAATACTGTTTACATTGATCATTGCCTATTCGTTTTTTCTGATTTCCTTACGAATTTGCAATGGTTATAGGTGGGTTCAAAAAAATACTGGATGAGTTGTCATATGGGGGGGATCAACTGTAGATGGGGCGAACAGGGTAGAGCTAGTGCCTAAATCAAGCTCGCCTTTTTAACTCCAGGGAGGTCTTCATAATTAAAAAAAAGTGGTTTGGGCTAAACCCAAATCCACTTGCGGTGCTAATCAGTAGATTGAGACTCCCAACCACTTGCTGATGACTACCTTTTATTGATTGATACCATTAAGCCGAAATTTATCAAAAAACTTCCAAGCCTCTTCACTGGCATTAATGTCATAATTGGTACCAGGCTCCCCAAACCAGTCGTGCTCTCCACCAATCACTCGAAAATGTTCTACCGTGGTATTTTCCAAACCACTATCAAGCAAAACATATTCAGCCGTATTTCCATTATTGGGATCAGGATCATCTACGGGGAATACCTGAGGAGTCGTTGTGGTCTGGTTGAAATTAATCCAGAATTGGAGGGTTTCAGGTACAAGTGAATAGGAGACATTATTGTCTTCTGTACCGTGTAATTGTAAGATAGGAATTGGATTTGATGGATTACAATTGGCCAATTGCGTATCATTCATAACCCCCTTGACGGCAGCTACCGCAGCAATTTTATCACTCAGCTCACAGGCTAATTGAAGACACATATAGCCGCCATTAGAAGATCCAGCCGCATAAATTCTTGCCGCATCGACATTATATCGGCTGATCATTTCATCAATCAAAGTATTGATAAAGCCAACATCATCCGCTTTGTCTGGGTCACTTGTATTATTCCAGAAAGTTACCATATTAGGTACAGTGGCTTGAGGAGTCACTAGTATGAAGTTTTCCTGGTCAGCGATCAAATCAAATTGACTCAGCTCAAATTGCTTTTCTTTAGTGCCTATCGCCCCATGCAAGCTAAAGACTATGGGGACAGCTTCCTGACCCGTATAAGTATCTGGTATATAAAGTAAATATTCTCTTTCCAAGCCATCATGCATAATGGTTTCATCAAATAAGCCAGTTTGAACAGGCACCTTACTAACGGTAATAAACCCTGCTTTTGTCTCCGTATCTTCAGCGCCTCCGCTGCTTACCGTCAGACTCACTTGATAGGTTCCTTCGACTGAATAACTCACCGTGGGGTTCTGCTCCAAAGAAGAAGAAGGCGTCCCCCCCTCAAAAGTCCAGGCCCATGCAGTGGGATCACCCATCGAAAGATCTGTAAAATTGATGCTCTCGCCCTCATCAATAGCATTTTGGCTGGCGGTAAAATCAGCAGTAAGGAGAATGGGATCTGTATCATCGTCTGAGTGACAGGAAGCTAATAGCAAGAGAAAGACAATGGCAATATAGGTCTCTTTCATAAGAAATTGATTTTAATTAATAAATACTGTGTCCTCCAAAACTAAAGGGAAGAGCAATATGCCCTAATGGAAATTTTAGTGAAACGACTTTAGAGGCAGGTGAACCAACCAGGAGATCATTTAGAAGGTAGGAAGCAGTTTAATTTGGGACCTTCTCTCATAGAAGTAGTTTCAAATGCGCTCTACGTCGCTTCACTACGCTTCAAGGTCACTTCACGTGGATTATCTCGATGTTGTATTTCTGCATACCCTAATTTTGAATGGGTGGTGGGACCTGTTTCCCATCCAATTTAAATTACTAATCAGCTAAAATTTATCATGAAGATTACTTCGATTATTCTCTCGGCCATATCTATTATTACCCTATATCCTCTGAGTCATTTGAATGCGCAATTTTGTACTAGTAATCATCGCTTTACAGAGGTCGAATACTTTAATAGTGCGCAGATTGACTCCAGTATGGAAGTTGTTTATGCGATATATAATGGTAATGAAGAGCTCGCTATGGATATTTACTATCCTGATAGTACGATTGACAATCTATCGAAACGACCCTTCATTATGTTGTTTCATGGGGGAGGATATATTGCTGGCAATAGGAGGCTGATGCGGAATACCTGTTTCGAATTTGCCAAACGAGGCTTTGTTACGGCTACTGTTTCTCATAGATTTGGTACTGGTCCTGGAATAAACCTAGATGCTATTTATCGGGCCGAACAAGATGCGCATGCTGCTGTGCGATACTTGGTTCAACATGCGGATTCGTATGGAATAGATACGGCATGGATTTTTACGGGAGGAGAAAGCTCAGGGGCTAATATTTCGCTGGCCATGCCCTATACGGATCAAGGGGATTGGGACTTTATCAATGCTGCCTTGTCTGCTACCTATGGTGGATTATATACTTCAGGGAATGATTTGACCAATACCTATTCCATTAAAGGGGTATTGAATAACTGGGGCTCCTTGCTTGCGCCTTCTTTTGATTCTCTGAGGAATGTTGCTATTATCTCTTTTCATGGAGAGCAGGACCCCATTATAGATATCGACCTTGACAGTAGCATATTTAGGGGCGGATCGCGATGGATATATCAAGCAACGACCAATTTTGGGCATTGTAATAGCTTGACGGTGGATAGTTTAGGTAGCCATGGTGTGTATCAAGGTCTGGATGGGCTTAATTTTAGAGTGACCAAGGCCAGTTGCTTCTTCAAAAGTGTTTTTTGTGAGGGCTGTACGAGTATTTCTACCTTTGACCCCATTCCCCCTAGTTGCTCCATTAAGACTTCCGTATATGAGAAGACCAGTAATAGGGAATTATCAGTTTTCCCTAATCCTTTCTTTGATAACATTCAGATAGCTGGATTGACTGGCAATGAATCCTTTGTACTTTTTAATATGCTTGGACATAGGATTTCCAGTGGAGGGATCAGTTCAGCGCTATCTTTAGACCATTTAGCCCCAGGGATATACTTTTTAAATATTTACTCAGAAGAATATGCTCAAACCATAAAGTTGATAAAGAATTAACCTATCGTTAAAATGAAAAAATTACTTGGATTACTTATCTTTTTGGAGAGCACTAGGAGGATAAGCGGGAAAGAAGAAGGAGTGTTCAGAATGGATAACAGATGCTAAAAAATAAAACGCAAGTCATTATCATTGGTGCGCTGGCAGTTACATTTTTAATGAACTTCCAGCGCCTGATTATTGCTATTATAGATGATAATGAGATAGCTACTGCTTTTGGATTGACCATTGAAATTCTTTTGATGAGGATGGTCATCATGTTTGCTTATTCCTGGGTACTATTGAGTTTTAATATCCTATGGAAGGATGGAGGGGAAATCGCCTCTTTATCCACAAGGGTAGTCAATGTCACAATTAATTTTGGAATATTGGCAGCGGGGATAATCAGTACGACAGCAATAAAGATCAATTTTATATCTGTTCCTATAGAAAATAAGAAGTTATTGATATCAACTGTTATTAACTACCTAGTTGTCCATCCCATTCTGTTATTGCTCGCTCGCTTCATCAAACTAAGTTTTCAGCAAAGGCAAAATATACTGGAAAAGCAGAAAGCCAAGCAAAAAGCGCTACAGCATCAGTTGGAAGCCTTGCGGACTCAGATCAATCCTCATTTTTTATTCAATGCCTTGAATTCCCTAACGGTATTGATCCGCCAAAAATCAGATCGGGCTTTGTCATTTGTCGATCAATTGTCTTGGCTCTTGCGCTCCACGCTACGACAAAGCGAAGAAGACTTCATCACGATTCAGGAGGAGCTAGATTACCTGGAAAGTTATCTCTTTCTACAGCGAGAGCGCTTTGGCGAAAAATTCAAAGTAGCTATTCAAATTCCTGAAAATTGGAAAAAGGAGTTGATTCCTTCCTTTTCCTTACAGCTATTAGCAGAAAATGCCATCAAGCACAACATCATTTCAAGCAAGCAACCGCTCTTGTTAGAAATCTATTCAAATGAGGAATACCTGATCGTGCGAAATCAGATTCAGAAAAGGCGAGATGCAACAGAGGGGCCAGGTACGGGATTACTCAATTTGTCCATCCGTTTTAAACTTTTAAAGAAGAGAGACATTCAAATAAACCAGGATGAAAACTATTTTACGGTCAAACTACCCATAATCACACCATGAAGGCGATCTTAATCGAAGATGAACAATCAGCAGCAGCCAATCTGGAATTCCTGCTAAAGGCCGTGGAGCCTAATATCCAAATTATGGAATCGATCGAAACGGTATCTGATGCGATTGCTTTTTTTAGAAAAGACCAAGACTACGATCTTATTTTTATGGATATTCATCTGGCAGATGGCAATTCCTTTGAGATTGTGAAGGAGGTAGAACCCAAAGCCCCCATCATATTTACGACGGCCTATGATCAATACGCCATTCAGGCTTTTAAGTTAAACAGCATTGATTATTTGCTAAAACCAATCCGTGAGATAGAACTCAAAAATGCCCTCCTTAAATTTAAGGCTAATCGCGACAAGTCGCTGATTGCCGCCCATCAAATTGAAGCCTTAATCAAGACCATCAAGGTGTCCCCAAAGGCATTTCGCAGCTCATTTCTTGTACAAAGAAAAGATACCTTTTTCCCTATTGCAGCTAAGGAGTTTACTTATTTTTATATACAGAATGGTGTGGTGAAGGGGACGACCAGAGAAGGTATGACTTTCAGTCTTAACGAGAAGCTAGAAGTCTTGGAAAGCGACTTAGACCCTCATCTGTTTTTCAGAGTCAACCGCCAGTTCTTAGTCCAGCGCTCCGCTGTCAAGTCGCTTCAAAACTACTTTAATGGAAGGTTGATTGTCAACGTACAACCCACAACAAAGGAGCAAATCATTGTCAGTAAAGCCAATGCTTCCAGGTTTAAAGTATGGTTGAATGATGCAAGGCTTTAGGTGCTATGTACATTTAAAAGCGGAGCTAGAGGATACCCTCAATCACGTCAAGAAGCTGTTGGGCAATCAGTCGATCGTCAAATTCGCTGACAGCTTTGTCTCTGCTGTAGTCTCCCATAGCAGAAATCCTTTTTTCGTCGAGGGCATAAAATCGAGTCATAGCAGTTGCAAGAGCATAAGCATCTTTGATAGGAACGAGAAAGCCATTTTTACCTTCATCGACTGCTTCGCGGCAGCCAGGGGTATCCGTGGTGATGATGGGTTTTTTCATGGCCATACCTTCTTGAACAACTCTGGGGATGGCTTCGCGGTAGGAGGGGAGGACGATGCAATCGGAGCGCTTGATAAAATAGCGCACATCATCGGTTGGACCAAAATAGCGGATGACTTTTTCTTGCATCCAGCTAACCAGTAATTTTTGAGAAATGGCAGCGGGGTTTTGATTGTCGATATCTCCAATCACCCAAAACTCTGTATTAGGACATTGGGCTTTGGCTTGACGTGCGGCCTCTACAAATTCGGCAATACCCTTATCGTGAAGCAGTCGTCCAATAAAGGTGAAGATGACCTTGTCTTTTTGTTTGATGTAGCCATTGGGTGAGAAGTGGTCGATGTTTACGCCACAGCCCTTGATAGAGATGCTTTTATCTGAAGTACTGATCTGCTCCTGGATAAACATCAGGCGGTCATCAGTATTTTCAAAAACAATTTTTTCGCTGTGCTGAAAAGCCAGGCGATAGAGTTCCTTGGTGATCTTCTTGACCAAGCCATTGTGAATAAAGGTATAGCCCAATCCTGTGATGGTCGATAGGTACTTCACACCTGCCATCTTAGCGGCAAAACCACCATAGATATTGGGTTTAACGGTGTAGTGGATGACCAAATCGGGTTTTTCCGTTTTGTAGATCTGGTAAAGCTCCTGCATCAGGGCCAGGTCTTTGAGCGGATTGGTACTTTTTCGGGAGAGTTTGTGTAGGTGAATATGGCGAACCTTGGGGTATTTGTTGAGATAAGAGATATAGTGGTCGACAGGGGCAATGACCAGCAGTTCGTACTGTTCTTTGTCAAGTAATTCAACTAGGTTTAATCGAAAATTGTAGATGTTCCAGGTCGAATTAGCTACAATCGCGATTTTTGTTTTTTGTTTTTTCACAGTTGTTTAGGTCCTATAGATACGTGTCGCCACTTGTTGCTTTTATTTTTTGGGTCAATTGTTTGATCTCTTGTTCTTTTGACTTTGGGTAAATAAGTAAAACATCTTCCTCATCTACGACGATGTAGTCCTCCAAATCTTTGATGATAGCCAGCTTATCAGCGGGGATACGAATTAAACAGTTACTTGTATCTGGTAATAATACTTGTTTGCTATTCAGCGCATTACCCAATTCATCCTTAGGCTGCTCTGCATGTAAAGAAGCCCAGGTCCCCAAATCCGACCAACCAATATCTGCTGGTAAGGTATAAATATTATCGGCTTTCTCCATAATCGCATAGTCAATAGATATCGAAGGAGTAGTAGGGTAGTGCTGATTGATGAAGGCTTGTTCGCCTGGGCTATTGTATTGATCAAGCCCTGCGGCTAGAATGTCGTAGATAGCAGGGGCGTAGCGCTGAAAAGCGCGAAGCATCTGCTGGGTGGTGCTCATAAAGATGCCCGCATTCCAGAGATAATTGCCACTAGCCAGAAAACGACGTGCGCGGTCGACATCTGGTTTTTCCGTAAACTTTTGGACTTTAAATATACCTCCTTGTCCACTTTCCGTATCGTATTGAATATAGCCATAGCCCGTATCTGGTCGCGAGGCTTGTATGCCCATGGTCAAAATCGTCTCGTATTCCCCCGCAAAGACAATCGCTTTTTGCAGCCCGTCGATAAAAACGTCCTCTTTCAGGATAATATGGTCAGAAGGAGCCACAACAAAGGCTGCATTTGGATTGAGCTGGTTGAGTTTAAAGGCGGTGTAGGCGACGCAGGGAGCCGTATTATTTCTAGAAGGTTCGCAAAGGATTTGATTATCTGATAATTCTGGTAGGTGTTCCTTGACCAAATCTTTATACATCTCATTGGTTACAATAAAGATATTTTCCGCAGGGCAAAGCTTTAAAAAACGCTCAAAAGTCAGCCGAATCAGGGATTTTCCAACGCCTAAAATGTCAAGAAACTGCTTGGGCCTAGCCGTCCGACTTGCTGGCCAAAAACGGCTACCAATCCCACCCGCCATAATGGCAACATATGTATTGTTTTGCATAGGCTATAGCTGTTGCTGTAAATCACCCATCTGGTATAAATACCTAATCCCAGCCAATTGCTAGGGCATTGCTAAGGGGTCCACAAAGATACAGAAATTATTGAGTCAGCAGTAGAAGGATTTTTCTTCTACTTAACATAAGAAAGATTATAGGAATAATTTTTGCTTAAGCATATGCCATCTCTGTCGGTCTCACCGGCAAATCGGGAAAGTACTTATAAAGTATTTTACTTTCGGGAAAAAGGATGACCCAAGCAGTCATGATCAAAATGGCTACATCTGTAGAGAAGGATTGATTTTCTTGATACCATTTCTCTACTTCGCCTTTGTAGGGATAGATAACAGCCTTATAAAATTCCCAGGGATCATTGCCTTTTTCTTTTTCCCTTGTGATCAGGTCTTCCTCATCTCGAAAGATGATAGAGCCGATACCTGTGATCCCTGGTTTGACATTATAGATTACTTTTTGTACATCTTTAGGATACTGATCAAAACTCTTTTTCATGACTGGTCTTGGGCCGACAAAACTCATATCGCCTTTTAGGACATTGATGATTTGCGGAAGCTCATTGATCTTTGTTTTCCGCAAGAAACCGCCCATAGGTGTTAATCTCGGATCCTTTTTCAAGGTAATCAGTCCTCCCGCCATATTCGGACTATTTTTGAGCATCGTGGCAAACTTCCAGATGTCAAATAGCTGATTTTTAAAGCCTACCCGTTTTTGGAAGTAGAAAACTTCTCCCTCTC
>JBCBDH010000119.1:0-11998 GCA_038529855.1 Bacteroidota bacterium
GATTTTTTGACTGCTCGAACGACAGAAGAGGCGTGATAAATCATTTGATCTAGGGTAATAGGAAGGGTCGTTTCATGGCCTGCCATCACATTAGAAGCAGAATCACCAACCAGTAAAACATCTATTCCTGCTTCGTCAAGTATACGTGCCATAGAGTAATCATAGGCGGTGAGCATAGAAATCTTTTCTCCCCGCATTTTCATGGCTTGCAGGACGTGTGTTGTGATTCTTTTGACTTCTTTGGATACAGACATAAGGCTTTGATTCTGTCGTTTATATTCGGGGCGCAAGATAGGAATATTTCCCATATCCAGCGCCTATGACGACTTTGTAAAAGTGCTTTTTGATAGACGTCTAAACGGCAAATAATTCAATAAAGTCGGCCACATTAATTTAATCAAAAACTAGATAAGGTGTTTACAAAACAAGATAAAATACCCAAACGTTAAAGAAGGGACAGGATCAAGAGCATTAATCATCAATTAGTACACCAAGTTGATAGCCAGAGGCGTCTATGGTCATTTGGGCGTCATTGGTCTTAAAACCATTGGAATAATTAGTCTAAAAATTTACCTTTGCAGCATGAAAAAGTTAAACTATCTAATCGCCTTTCTAGGGCTTATTGTACTGGGCTATGGCTGCTCGAATGATTTCGATTTGGTCGATGAATGGCAAGATATTCCCGTGGCTTATGGTTTGTTATCAATTCAGGATACCGCTCATTACATTCGGATAGAAAAGGCTTTTCTAGACCCTGAGACGAGTGCTTTGGTGGTTGCTCAAAACCCTGATTCTCTTTATTACAGCAATTTATCTGTAGAGTTGGAGCGGGTCAGTACAGAGGAGAGTTTCCCCCTCGTTCGGGTAGATGGTAATTTAGAAGGTTATGTTCGCGATGATGGCGTATTTGCTAATATGCCTAATTATCTCTACAAGCTCAAATTGCCAGAGGGCGAATCGCTCGTTGGCGGAGAAGCCTATATGATCAAAATTAATCGCGGGGATAGCAAGCCTTTAGTCACTGCGGAAACAACTGTTCTGGGAGAAATGACTTTTATTCGTCCTAATATGCCTTCTTCAGAAGATTGGATATATGGTGAGCCGCTGGATGTAATCAATCGCGATGTGCGCTGGCGTTTTGGGGAAGAATCAGATATTTTTGACGTTTCTATACGTGTCCACTACGATGAGTCCGTTCCTGATAGTCCTGGTGAATTTATCAGTAAGACTATTGAATGGGTATATGAGCAAGGGGTTCGTGCGGAAGAGGGCTCCCCTCAGTTTAAGGTAACACTGCCAGCTGAGGAGTTCTATCGCTTTTTGCAGCAGAATATTGACGTAGAACCGAGCGTAAATCGCGTTTTGCAAAGTTATGATTATGTAGTGAAGTCAGGTGGAGCAGAAATCATAGAATTCGTCGATGTGGGCCAGGCCAGCACAGGACTAACCAGCTCTCAAATCGTTACGACCTACACCAATTTCTCCGAAGGCTTTGGTTTGTTTTCGTCTCGCAATGAGGTAATCATGGAGGGATTTACCCTAAATGCGCGTTCCAGAGATACCCTGCGATTGGGGATTTATACCAAAGATTTGAACTTCCAATAGGAATAATTCCTCGTCTTTTTGAGGAAAAAACATCCCAGATAATGCCACCAGGGCTATTATCTGGGATGTTTTGTTTTGGTGCCAAATAAAGGAAGGCTGCCGTTTTGTCATCTAATTTCTGACTGGAAAAAAGGAAGAGCGGGTTATTCTGTCAGCTATTTTGACACAAAAAGTCAGTTTCTGGTATTGGCATACCGATTGATCAACATATGTCAGTCAAATTATTCATTCGAATCCTGTTAACAAAAAACATATAAAAACATGAGTAAAATTATCGGGATAGACCTGGGTACCACAAACTCCTGCGTTGCCGTAATGGAAGGAAATGAACCTGTCGTTATTCCAAATGACGAAGGGAGAAGAACAACGCCTTCTGTGGTTGCTTTTATGGATAATGGAGAGCGCAAAATTGGTGATCCTGCCAAGCGTCAGGCGATTACCAACCCAGGCCGTACCATTTATTCTATTAAGCGATTTATGGGAACCCGCTACAGCGAATTAGTCAATGAGGCTTCGCGTATGCCTTATAAAGTGGTGAAAGGAGATAATGACACTCCTCGTGTAGATATAGAGGGACGTTTGTATACGCCTCAGGAACTTTCTGCTATGGTTTTGCAAAAAATGAAGAAAGTCGCTGAAGACTTTCTTGGTGCAGAAGTGACCGAAGCAGTGGTTACTGTTCCCGCTTATTTCAATGACTCTCAGCGTCAGGCGACCAAAGAAGCTGGCGAAATTGCTGGTTTGAAGGTCCGCCGTATCATCAATGAGCCTACAGCTGCGGCTTTGGCCTATGGTATGGATAAGCGCAATAAAGATATGACCATTGCCGTATACGATCTCGGTGGTGGTACTTTTGATATTTCTATCCTTGAACTCGGGGAAGGAGTATTTGAAGTGAAGTCAACAAATGGAGACACCCATCTTGGTGGCGACGATTTTGATCAGGTGATCATTGATTGGTTGGCGAGTTCTTTCAAAGACCAAGAAGGTATGGACCTTCGTAAGGACCCCATGGCCCTTCAGCGTTTGAAAGATGCCGCTGAGAAAGCAAAGATCGAGTTGTCCTCCTCTTCTGAGACAGAAATTAATCTTCCTTATATCACAGCCGTTGACGGTGTGCCTAAGCACTTGGTCTTGAAGCTGAGCCGCTCTAAATTTGAGCAGTTGGCAGATAGCCTTGTCTCTCGGACCCTAGAGCCCTGTGCACAAGCATTAAAAGATGCCAGTATCAGCAAGAGTGAAATAGATGAAATTATTCTTGTGGGTGGTTCTACTCGTATCCCTCGTATCCAGCAAGCTGTAGAGGAATTCTTTGGTAAGAAGCCCAATAAAGGGGTGAATCCAGATGAGGTAGTCGCTGTAGGTGCTTCTATCCAGGGTGGTGTACTAAGCGGCGATGTTCAGGATGTTCTCCTGCTCGACGTGACGCCACTGTCTTTGGGTATTGAGACGATGGGCGGTGTGTATGATGTGGTCATCGAATCTAACACCACTATTCCTGCAAAGAAGTCAAAGGTATATTCTACTGCTGCGCCTAACCAGCCTTCTGTAGAAATTCATATCCTTCAAGGGGAGCGCCCTATGGCAAAGGACAATCGTCCAGTTGGTCGTTTTATCCTCGATGGTATTCCACCTGCTCCACGCGGTGTCCCTCAAATTGAGGTAACCTTTGATATCGACGCTAATGGTATCTTGAATGTCTCTGCTAAGGATAAAGGAACAGGCAAAGAGCAAAATATTCGGATCGAAGCTTCCACAGGTCTTTCTAAGGAAGAAATCGATAAGATGAGAGCGGAAGCGGAAGCTAATGCCGATGCTGATAAGGCCACTCGCGAGAGAGTTGATAAACTTAATACAGCTGATTCATTAATCTTCCAAACAGAGAAGCAACTCACAGAATTTGGTGATAAGATTCCTGCGGAGAAGAAGGAAGTAATCGAAAAAGCCGCTGCCGACTTGAAAGAGGCACATAAGGCAGAGGATATGGATGCTGTCGACCGCGCTTCTGAGGCTCTAAATGCCGCTTGGCAGGCTGCTAGCCAGGATATGTATCAGGCCAGCCAGCAAGGAGGTCCTAATCCAGAAGGTCCGACTGCAGATGCTGGAGCTGGAGCCGATACTGCTGCCAATAGCAATACAGATACTGCTGAAGATGTAACGGATGTGGAATACGAAGAAGTAGATGACAAGCAGTAAACAGTTTTGAGTTAGTACCATACTAGATAAAAGTGATGCCCTTTTGGTAAATGACCCAAAAGGGCTTTTTTTATTAATATTGAGCTCAATAAAGCACTTATTGTATGACCAGCTACGATAGAAAAGTATTTCTGTACATCAGCATGAGCCTAGATGGCTTTATCGCTGGCGAAAACGATGACATCTCTTTTCTGGATGCGATGGATAAGGAGGGACTTGATTATGGCTATTACGACTTTGTCGCTAATGTTGATACTTACATCGTTGGGCGAAAGAGCTATGATAAGGTGATGTCGATGATTGGTCATTTTCCACAGGCCAAGGAATATGATTGCTATGTGATAACCCGTCAGGATATACCTGACACCGCAGATATTACCTTTTATAATGAAGACATCAAGGCATTGATTCAGCGATTGCGGAGCGAGCCAGGCAAGCATATCTACTGTGATGGAGGAGGGGAGATTGTCAAACTGCTGATGGATAATGATCTGATTGATGAATATATTGTCTCTATTATTCCGACTATTGTGGGCAAGGGAAAACGATTATTTATGGGAGGAACTGCTGCTCGAGTCCTGGACTTTGTAGGGAGTGAGACCTATGAGACAGGATTGGTGCAAGTAAGGTATCGACGTAGGAGATAGGAGCGCAGCAGTGCATAGATTCACAAGGGACTAATAAATACATCATTTGGCTAAAATTTTGTGGGGTGATTCATCGTATAGCCCTTTCCTCTACTGCTTATCTCATAAGTGCTAGGATGTCATCTCCTGTACTTAGAACAAAACAATCGCATGTTACCTGAAAATACAAATCAATGGTTAGGGGCTTACCTGTATTACAATGAGCCTTGGGAGCAGTTTTTAGTGGAAGCCATTGCCCCTTATGTAAAAACAGTGCTTCAAACTGGAATCGCCCAACAATATTTTTTTGTTCGCTATTGGGATCGGGGCCCACATATTCGGCTGCGATTCAAAGCGGAAAAACATGTGATTGATCAATTGCTAAAGCCCAATTTGGAAGAGCATTTTCTCAACTACTTTGAGGACAAACCCTCCGCGCGTACAGATCCCAAATATCCCAGTGACTTTCCAATAGCTTATCAGTGGTTGCCCAATAATTCTGTTCAATATATTGATTATCAACCCGAATTAGAGCGCTATGCTGGAGCGCATGGAACCCAAATCGCCGAAAGCCAATTTCACAGTTCCTCCAACCTGGTATTGAAAGAACTACAGCGTTATGGCAGCCAATGGTCTTATGACGATGCATTGGGAACTGCCATTAAAATGCATTTGAGCTTTGTGCAGGCATTGGAGATGGGCTTGGAGGAGGCCCGTGTTTTTTTCTATTTCGTTTTTCACAATTGGCTGCCCCGTTCTATGCCTTACTTTCAGCGAAAACGAAGCCATCAGGAATATCAGCAGCAAGTAGCAGAGACCATCCGTGCCTTTGAGCAATCCTTTGAGCAGCAAAAGGCGACCCTGGTTCCTTTTCATCAAGCGCTTTGGGAAGCCTTAGAGGAAGGCGCAGAATTTGAGGAAGCTGCAATGAATGAGTGGATTGAAGAGAATAAAGCCATAGGCCAAGCGCTCTGGCAAGCCATGGACCAAGGACAACTAAAAGAGCGACCCACGGACTATCAATTTCAAGCCTCTACCACGCTGCTACTCCCCCGTAAAGATTTATCTAAAGCCACTCAACAAATTTGGATGCTTTATGCTGACTTTATTCACATGAGTAATAATCGACTAGGCATTCAGAATAGAGATGAAGGCTATCTGGCCTTTTTGATCGCCCAAAGCTTAGAGCATTTGATGAAGTAGGCAAGCTTCTCGGAGTGAATTGGCTCACTCCGAGAATAGCGCTTGGCCCGCTATCAAACCGCTCCGCTGCCAGATCGCTCCGCTACCAAACCACTAAAACCCAATCCCTTAATCCCAAGCCTATCAAAGTAACTTCCACTCTAATCCCCCCGCAAATCTCCTCCACCATGCTAACCTCCCGCTCCAAAACTATAAGCAAAATTGATTATTTTACATTCAACTATCAGTTTTAGCTATACAATGACCATTACACAATTAGAATACCTTATCGCTGTAGATAAACATCGCAGTTTTGCCAAAGCGGCGGCGGCCTGCTATGTGACCCAACCTACCTTGAGTATGCAGGTCAAAAAGATAGAGGAGGAGCTGAATGTATTGATTTTTGATCGAAGTAAGAAGCCCGTTTTGACCACAGCGATTGGCCAGCAGATCATTCAGCAGGCGAAGCTGACCATAAGGGAGGCGAGTAGGATTCAGGAGTTGATTCAAAACCAAAATGAGGAGATCAAGGGGGACTTGCGCATTGGGATTATTCCCAGTTTGAGCCCTTATTTGCTGCCCCTATTTGCCAGTCGTTTTGTTCGAAAATATCCAGAAGTGAGTTTGATTATTCAGGAATTGCTTTCTGAGCAGATTTTTGAGCAATTGCGCGAAGGGGAGCTGGATTTGGGGATTCTCGTTGGGCCTATAGAAGACGATCAACTCACTGAAATTCCGCTTTTTTATGAGCCTTTTGTCGTGTATACCCCGCATCATCACCCCTTGTCTAAAATGGAGGAGATCAATCCTGAGGATTTGGATATGGATGACCTTTGGCTTTTGCGGGAAGGGCATTGTTTTCGCACCCAAGTCATCAATATTTGTCGAGATCGGAAGAGGATGCAGCCACGGCCCTTACAATTCGAAAGTGGTAGTTTGGAGACTTTGAAGCGTTTGGTGGAGCAGCAGTATGGCTATACTTTATTGCCAGAATTGGCGGTGATCAATCTCAATGAAACGCAACAGGCTTATGTGAGGCGCTTTACCAAGCCAGAGCCAGTTCGAGAGGTGAGTCTTTTGGTACATCGCCGTTTTATGAAGCGTCGATTGATTGAATTACTACGCGAAACCATCCTCTGTCATCTTCCTTCCCAGGTATCTGTAAAAGAAAAAGGGCGAAAGATACCCTGGCGTTAAATCAAAGAAAAACAGACCACATGGACTGAAGTCCAGCGATCTGTTTTAGTGGAATTTAAATTAAATCAAATTCGAATTGGATTATCTTGCTAGATTATATTTTACACCTAGAGAAAATGTTCTACCTAATCTGTAAGTAGATACAGGGTATTCTATTCCTTTAAAAGTAACCACCTCGCGGTATTCTGCATCCAATAGATTGTTAGCGGATAGTTTGATGCTAAACTGGCTATTGAGGTCATGTGAAATGTTGAAGTTCAAAGAAGGCTGACCCTGTAGGAAGTAGTTGGGCGTTGCACCTCTTGTTACTACTGAAATCCGATCGCCCACAAGGTTGAAAGTCAAATTGGCTCTTGTGCCGCCAGTTCCTTTGTAGGATAATAGCGCATTGATCACAAATGGAGCTTGACCAAACATGCGGCGGAAGGTTTTGGCATCTGGTTCAAAGGCGCGAATCAAGATCATTTCTTCCTCGCTGATGTCAGTGCGAGAGTAGATATAAGAAAAGTTGGTTCCCAAGCTAAAGCCTTCTAGTCTTGGGCTAATGAAATCCAGCTTCTTGCGCATTTCAAGTTCTCCACCCAAGAGATAAGCATTATCTACATTTTGATAAGTCAGCTCCGTATTTGGGGCCTGTGGATTAAAGGTTCTTTCTATGGGATTGGTAAAGTTTTTATAAAAGGCACTCAAAGAGATGATTTCCCCTGCTCTAGGATAGTATTCCCAACGCAAATCCACATTGTCGATCAAGGTTCTCTTGAGTTCTGGATTTCCAACGAAGATAAATCCACCATCCACTGCAAAAGAGGCAAAAGGTGCTAACTCGCGGAAGGAAGGACGCGCTAAGGTACGAGTGTAAGCAAAACGCACCTTCATATTATCAGATACATCGTAGTTGAGGTTGAGAGAAGGAAGTACATCCAAATTATCCAATAATCTCTCCTTTCCATCCAGAAAGGGATAGCGATCAAGCGTCTGCATGGTATCCTGAGTCTCCAATCGAATGATTGTTTGCTCTACTCGTACTCCTGTGATGGCGCGAAGTTTATCCGTCAAGGGCAATTCAATCATTGCAAAAGCAGCAGCGACGCTTTGATCAGAGAGATAATTGTTTCTGGGATCAAAGTTGTTGGCCACATAAATACCATTACCATTATTGGTATAGCCACCTGCGACATCGTCTACTGCAATCAAATTAGCTTCGTTGAAATAGGCGAAGATGTCTCCATTGGGAATGGCAAAGGCATTATTATTAAAGTTGTAGCGCGTTTCGCGGAAATCTCGATCGCGGAATACGTAGGAAAGACCAAAGTCGAGCTTGGATTTCAAACCTGCCCATTGGCTAAAGGGGAGGCTAAAGTTGACTTTATTATCCCAGTTGGATTGTTCCATGTCGCGATAGAAGCGCGTAGGGACATTATCGCTGGAAGGCTTGATGCGAAAGCGGTCTGTCAAGGGATTATAACGGCTAGTGAAGTAGCGGAGATCAGGCTCGTCTTGCTGAGATAGCGAATAGGAACTTTGCCAATTGATCTCAAAATTATTGTGATCTGGGAATACGTGCTTACCTCTCAATTGCACCGTGCTCAAACTTCGCTGTAGAAACTGCCAGGTACGCGTTTGGAAAATGTCATCTTGATCGTCTCTAAACTTCTTCCCTTCCAAAAAGCGAGTGGTTGATGTGGCACTTTGATTGTGCATGATGGTCAAACCAATCTTTTGGTTGCTGCTCAATTTGTAATTCAAACCCGCCATAGCGCCCCAAAGAACATCTTCAGAACCGCTTTGATCATCCAGTAAAAGCTGAGTGGTCAAGCCACTGGCATTTTCTACATTATCTGTTAATTCATAAATACCATAAGCTCCACCTTCATAGCCTGAGTAGCTGCGGTTGTAAGACAGGGCAGCAATCATCCCAAGTGGCTTTCCAAACAATTGTTTTTGATTACCAATAGTCGTAGACAGGCTGTAATTGAGGAAATTGCTATTGTTCTCCAAAAGCCAGGTATTATTAAAAGAGCGGGTCATATCTGCCAATAATTGTCCTCTCTGCGCATTATTTAGCCCTTCTGCAAATTCTGGGAAATTATCCTGATTTTGTTCGATCAAATCGGGAATGGCTCGCTGGCCATCATCAAAACCCAAAACATCCGTATCAGAGCCTGGGCTTGAGAGAAAATTATTATTGAAGTTAGCCAAGCTATTATAGCCCAAAGAAGCAGATACATTGAATGTAAACTGTTCTGGAAAATCTTTGGTAATGATATCCACATATCCACCTGTAAAATCAGCTGGTAGGTTAGGGGAGAAGGTTTTATAAACTAAGATATTGTCAATCAGATTAGTTGGGAAAAGGTCCATCTGTACCGTATTCCTGTTAGGGTCCAAACCTGGCACTTCTGCTCCGTTTACTGAAGTTTTGGAATAGCGATCCCCCAAACCGCGCACATAGACGTATTTTCCACCCTCTACTGTAACACCCGTAACGCGTCTTACGGCTGAGGCAACATCATTGTCTCCTCCTTTGGAAATTTGGTCAGCAGAGATACCGTCCATCACAATTGGAGACTTCTTTTGTAGTAATAATACCGCTGATTCCGTATTTCGATAAGCTTTTGCAGTGACCGTTACATCAATATCTAAATTGACGGCCTCCTCACCAAGTTGGACATCCAAACTCGTGATTTCGCCTGCTCTTACCACTACCTCCTCAATAGTTTGGGTCGCAAAACCGATATAGGAAAATTCTATAGAATAGGTCCCTGGTTCTATCTTGATGGTGTAAGACCCGTCGAGGTCTGTAACGCCTCCCAAGCCCGTAGAGCCTACCACGAGGACATTACCACCAATGATTTCGAAACCTGAATCTTTTTCTAGTACTTTTCCGGAAATTATTCCAGTAGCCGCCATTTGGGCCATAGAGAGGGAGAGGTTTACCATAAATAGGGCAAACATCAAAAAGACTTTTTTCATCTTTTATTTAAAGCTTTTGATTTTTAATCTAAATTCCGCTGCAAATATCGATTTAGAAAGTTAAGCGGGAATTAATCCAGTGTTAAGTTTATGTAAATGGTGTAGTCTAATACTAAAAAAAGAGCAGCGCCTCGATTTGAAACACTGCTCTTTCAGGGTGATTACTGGATGATGGGCGTATTTAATGCCGCCCATGATCAAAATCTTTAGTTATTCAGGTGCATTTACTTTGAAAATATCTGCACCAGTTGTACCGTCGCCAATGTTATGGAATACGTTATTTTCTAATTTTAGATTCCCGTCAGTAAACTGCTTGTAGGAATCCTGGTCCTGATCTTTCAAGAGTTCAATATCAATACCTCTTCCGTAGCCACAGAAGATACTGTTGTGGTATTCACCACCTGCATTGTCACGGAAGGTAATGGTACGGCTAGCGTCATTACCAATTGAAGTAACATTATAGAATTTAGGGGTAGCGAATGGAGTTCCTGTCTCAGGATCTGTACCACCATCATGCTCACCACCACGATCCGCAGCGTCAATAGCAGGATCTTGGTGTACGATAACGAACTGGTTGGTTCCGCGGTATCCTTCGTCGTAGTCAAGGGCGTCGTCCGCACAGAAGACAGAAAGCAAGTGAGTGGCATTTACGGTACCACCAAACCACTCAATACCGTCATCTTTGTTAGCAACAACCTCAACATAGTCGATCGTTGTACCCGTACCAACACCACCCAAGGTCAAACCATTGATTTCGTTGTCAGCACCAATGTTGGTTCCACCGTGACGGATAGAAACATACTTCAATACACCAGAGTTGTCAGCATCATCATTACCCCCGTAGATGGCGCGCATCTCTTCAGGAATACCTTCGATAGCTGTTGTACCAGGTGTAGAGTTTAAAGAAGCATTACCAAGGATGATTAAACCACCCCATTGTCCACGAAGTGTAGCTGCCTGACCACCATTATCACCTTCAAAAGTGAAAACGATAGGCTCAGAAGCAGTCCCTTCAGCCATAATTTTACCGTTAGCAGCAACAATCAATGCAGAAGCATTAGCTGCCTCACCAGGCTTACCTTGGATAACCGTACCTGCCTCAATGGTCAAGGTTTGACCAGGATTAACAAATACAAAACCGTCCAAAACATAGGTATTATTTTTTGTCCACTGAACGTCGTCGCCTGCAGTTAACATATCAGCATCTGTTACAGTGACAACTGTACCAGTACTAAGACCAGGGGTATTACTACCATTCAAAATATTCTCATAAGCCGTCCATCCTTCGTACCAAGCAGCTCCACTTGGATCAACCGCACCTTTATAAGAAGTAGAAGTTACACCAGTTGGGGCACTAGAAACCGCACCCAGGTCATTTGAAGGAGTAATGCTGGCAGCTGAAGCAAAACCAGGATCAGTAGAAGTATTACCAGCAGTAGCGAAATATTCAGCAAAGGCCATAGTAGCCTCCTCTACAGGGTCAATTACAGTCGTGTTATCATCTACAGGTGTAGTTGTTGTATCATCGTCTCCACATGAAGTCAATAGGAGCATTGAGCCAGCAATCATGGCCAACAAGAACAGATTCAATTTTTTCATTTCCATTTTTTTTGTGAGAAGAAAGAGTGAATGAATGAAATGGTATAAAATCGCCACAAAGGAACAGAGGTGGTTTTAAATGAATGTTACACTAGTATTAAGTTTATGTAAAGCTAGGCTAATAACTTGTTAAGTAGAGAGCTGTTGAAATGGCAAAAGAAAAAGCTTCTACACGCTATTGGTATAGAAGCTTAAGGCTATAAGAAACAAGTTTTTGATGTGCTTTGCGGTAAAAAATGTTGTTTAAAATGCTGTTTTTTCGTTCAGTATAGCCATTTGGCGTGGAATAATGTTGTGGAGTTTGGGGTCGGCTGATTCAAAGTTTTGCGCTAGTCGCAAAAATTCTTCAGCCTCTTTATATTGTTTGTTGTGCTTGTGTTCAAGGGCTACGGTATACCAAGCGATGCCCATATTGACAGCCATGCTGCTCAACAAATCGCGATCCTCACTGATTTGTTGCTCAATACGACTGAGATGACCTTTAAAGATTCGTCCGTTTTGCATGACATAGGTGGCGTCTTCTGTAATATTTCCCTTTTTCCAATCGCAGATGTACTTATCGCCATTTCTGAAATAAAAGGTTCCTTCGCTGTTGATTTTGCCTTTTTTCCAAACGCTTA
>JBCBDH010000120.1:0-11989 GCA_038529855.1 Bacteroidota bacterium
ATAGGCTATTAAGTCAAATGAATGTGTGGTACTCATTGTTATTTAATTTCAAGTGAAACCATTTGGTAAGACCAAAGTACTAGTAATGGGCTATGCTAATGCCATACTGAAGATGAATGTCTCTTTTGTAGATGGAGAAGGGGACCTTAATCCATGGCTAAAAACAATTTTCAAAGCCCCAGCGTTTTCCGCTTGAGGCCGTAAATGAGTGCTGCCACAAAACAAAAAACACGATGCAAGCTTATCAAACAAGAACCATCGAATTCAGAGAAGTCCTGGAAATTGAAGAATGGAAAATAAAGACCTATACCATTTCCAAGACAGGCGTATTTGAGCATCCAAGTTTTTACGAAACCATAAAAAAGGTACTTCCCCAATGGCTTGCTTTAGAAAACAGCTTTAATGCGGAGCATGACAAAATGGCCTTTTTGATTCTCCACGCAGGCACAGAAGGCATCTTCTCCTTGATCAATTGGTGGGTGGGAAGCAATATGCTGAATACACATATTTTTATGACGGACCCAAAAGCCCCAAGCATTTTTACTAAAATATCTGGTGATGGCTTGGCCCCCTGTATTTGGGAATTGGAGGTCATCAATCACGAGCGCATCTCTTGGACATACAACATCCTCAAGCAAGCCCCTCAGCCCAATTATCCTGCCTATCTGAACGATGTCTATAATGGTATCCTATAAAAGAAAAATAATGAATCGAATCTTATTATCTGTATTTGTTTACTTCTGTTTGTCAGCTGTTCTCCCGCTATTTGGACAAATTGCTTCTGAGCCTTTTGAATTTCAATTTGAGGAAAAGACCCTACGAGGCTTGATTGAAAAGCCCCAAAATAAGACGCCCAAAGCCATCGTCTTAATCATTCCAGGCTATGGCAGAACTAATTTTGTAGAAGGGAAGTGGTCCTACAAGCTAAGAGAGAATTTGGTGGATGCTGGCCTGACCGTAATTCTCTGGGATAAAATGGGTTGTGGGAAAAGTGATGGAACATTTAATGCCCAACAACCCGTAGAAAACTCAGCACAGGAGGCCATTGCCGCCATCCAAGAGATCAAAAAACGCCAAGTCCCTGGTCACGAAAAGATTGGTCTATGGGGACTCAGTAGGGCAGGATGGATTTGCCCATTGATCAATAAAAAATTTCCAGTTGATTTTTGGATTTCTGTTAGTGGTACCAATGACAAAGAGAACTTTGGCTACCTGCTGGAATCCAATCTGCGGATTGCGGGAAAGAGCGAGAGCGAAGTGGAGAGGCTATCAGCAGCTTGGAAGAAAGGACATCAGCTCTATTGCAATCAAGCAGATTACGAAACCTTCCTAGCGGCCATTCAGCCCTTGAGACAGGATAGCCTTTGTAGACAATTATTTGGCTATACCAATAAAGCAGAAATTACGGAAGAAGACCGCAAGAATCACCAATTCGAACAACAATCCTATACGAGCAAAGGCCATTTTGACGAAGCAAGCGGTCTCTGGGTCTACATCCAAAATTTTGATACCCTCTTGCTTGATTTCAAATGCCCAGTCTTGGCTATCTTTGGCCAAAATGATTCACAAGTGGATTGGAAAAAGACCAAGCAACTGTACAAAGAAACCATTGGTCAAAACCCCAATACTAGTCTAAAAATCGAGACCTTTGAACAGTGCAACCACAGCTTGCGCAAATGCATCACCTGTGCCTTTCAAGAAGATCTGTCCAGCCTAAGTTGGCAGCATTGTGATGGCTATTTTGAAACGATGAAACAGTGGTTGAGTGATCATGGGATGGTCCAGTCTTCCGTAGAAAAGAAATAATTTAAACAAGAGCACCAAATAAAACCTGAAGTACATATGGGACATGTATCAATCGTTCATGGATACATCAGCGCACTTGTAGATCAGCCACCAAAGGGAGAAAAGTTGTATCAACTCAATCAAAGTAAAATCGCTGCCCTCCCCGCAGAAGATAACTACCCTTGGATCACTAAATGGATGTTTAGCGCCATCCCTCCAAATACCCAACTTATCTACAGAGAGCAAATCATTCATTTTGGTGCTTCCTACAAACAGCTAGAATCTGAGTGGCACGAATGGTTATTTAAATTTGAGCAAATATTGAGGCAATTATATTGGCATAGCGTCACACTACATTTAGAAACGGAATTAGTAGGGAATCACCAATATAACTGGCTGGCTGATATCAATCATTGGCAGGAAGGGGAGGTCCAGCCTACAAGCATTTGGACCTTTGAAGGCGGGCCAAGAGACTTTCGAGATCAACTAAAACGATAAATTCACCTATGCTTATGAAAAGCCAAGATGCGCCTGTGCTTATCCACGAAACTTTCCACACTTCCAAAGAAAGCCTATGGGAAGCCCTGACCAAAGTAGAAAAAATGCGCCTGTGGTTTTTTGATAATATCCCCTCCTTCAAAGCCCAAGTAGGATTCAAAACTCAATTCACAGTAAAAGTGGAAGATCGGGAATTTATACACCTCTGGGAAATCACAGAAGTCATTCCCAATCAACTGATTACTTATAATTGGAAATACGAGGGCTACCCAGGAGACTCTTTTGTCACCTTCAAACTGACAGAAGAAACAGACCACATAAAGCTTCAATTGAGCCATCGCGTTGTCGAAAGTTTTCCAGATCAGATTCCAGAATTTAGCAGATCGAGCTGTCTACAGGGATGGACTTATTTTATCAATCAACAGCTTAAAGGCTATCTATCCTAAATGGGATCAATTTCTCCCGTTTCAAGATTAAACTCATATTGCTCGCCTGTCTGAAAAGTAATGATGGCCATATCGCTGCCCTTAAACTCAACATCCCCTGCATAATCATAATCATCGTAAACTGTACTGGTCCCCATTATCGAAAAAGTAGCGGTCCCACTGGTGATTCGTCCACTGTCTTTATCTGCCATCAATTGGTCTAGTACACTACTGTAAGTAATATTATCAGTGTGTTTATCCCGCAAATTATAAGTCCACTCGCCGTTTCTGTCATAGGACCCATTATAAATATAGCTTGCTGAACTTTCCTCAACACCCCCAATTGTCCAAGTACCGTCAATCACCTGATCGTAGTCAAAGCGAACGGAGGTAAAACGCTGGTCTGTATCAAAGCTGTAGTTGACTACTTCCCCTGAATCACAAGTCATTGAATACTCTTCCGCGATCTCAGAATTTAGCGTAATTTGCTCATCCACAACACTCTCTGATATCGTACTTGTATTGCTTTTGGACTCATTACAATTGATTTCCTCCAGTACATTTGCTGCCACATAATCCAGATTATAGACCAAGCCATAGGTCGTATTCGCAATAGAAAAAGCCACCAATTCTGCTGCGTCGTCTACAGAAACCGTAATCGTTTCAGAGTCATCATCCTCATTACAAGCAGTGGAAAAGGTCATTCCAAATAGGGCGATCATTAATAGCCAGAGATTTGATTTAAACAATTTTTGATGCTTCATTTTTGATGATTTAACTGTGGTAAAAAGAAATAGTAGTAATTGGTCGAGATCAAAATTGAAGAAAACTGCTACTGGCATAGCGGATAAATGGCGCGAGATGAACAAATCCCCATATGAAGTGAACACCAAGCCTACATTGCTCATTTTCTAGGTCAAATCAAGCTCCTAAATCAACTTCCCAATCAAAACAATGAAGCCCTTATTTCCTTTATAAATAGGATTCCCCACAGAGCAGAAATGTCTCGCTAATCAAATACTCCTATAAGTGCCAATCAACATTGCCTGTGTAATCAATCTTTTTGGCTTACTACCTAAATCCAGAACATGACCAAAACAGAAAACTTTGATCAAGTCCAAATCGAATCCCCAGCGGAGCTGAGAACATGGTTGGAAAAAAACCACGAACAAGAAGAAAGCGTCTGGCTTATTACTTTCAAAAAAGCGGTCCCCAATAAATATGTCTCCACTTTCCAAGTACTCGACGAGCTGCTTTGCTTTGGCTGGATTGACGGCATTAGAAGAAAACTGGACGACAGCAAAACCATGCAGCTCATCAGCAAAAGAAAAGCTCAACACTGGGCTAAAACCTACAAAGATCGAGCAGCCAAACTGATCAAAGAGGAAAGAATGCACCCTGCTGGCCTCCAATCCATCGCCACCTCCAAACAAAATGGCCTTTGGAACTTCATGGACGATGTTGATAAGCTAATCATTCCCAAAGACTTATCCACTGCCCTCGCCCAATACAAAGAGGCCACTGAATTCTTTGAAGCCATCAATAATTCCAGCAAGCGCTTCGTGCTGAGATGGATCAAGCTAGCCAAAACGGAGAAGACTCGAAAAAATCGCATTGAGAAGATTGCGGTTTTGTCTTCAAAGGGGGAGAAGTTGAAAGGGAGTTAAAATATAATTTTTAAGGGATCTGCTTCAAATAAACCAAAGGTATCAAGCCAGAGGGAAGATTAAAGCAATAAAAAATGGTCTGTCTGTATTCCAGGTGAGGCTCATGTAATTAAAATAGCAACTGTAAGACCAAACCTGCCACCTTGGAATGCGCTAGTAAAAAGACAGCCCATACCCAATCATAGGACGATCCGCGGGTAGCCTCACGGACTGAATGGGCGCAGTCCGTGAGTAGCTGGGTAAGCCCCTCCATTATGAAATATTTTCATAAGCCTTAGTAAAAAATATCCAATTGAATCAAGACGAAAGTATGGCAGATCAGCTAGATTTGTAAGAAAAAATTATGATTGATTCAAGGTATTTAAAGTTGGTGTCGGCGATTGATCAATTTGGCTCTTTAAACAAAGCCTCCAAAGAGCTGAACCTCACACAGTCAGCCTTGAGTCATCAGCTTAAGAACTTGGAAGAATATCTGGACTTAGCGATTTTCCACCGTGTAGGCAACCAACTTCATTTTACAGAAGCAGGTAAAGAACTAAGAGATCGAGCGGAGCATATCCTCGAACAGTTGGAGAGTTTGGAATCCCGCTTGGCGGAGTTGAGAGAGGATCAATTGGCAAGATACATCCATGGCTATAGCAGAAAGGAAGCCCAAAGACTAATTGACCAAGCTAGCTCTGTGGCAGATTTCATCCATTTTGATTCTCATTGGGAGGAGGGATCAAGGATATTAGAGGTGGGATGTGGGGTAGGTGCCCAAACCGCCATTATCGCCCAAAAAAATCCCAACACCCAATTTATCTCCATAGATATCTCCAAAGAGTCCCTACAGAGTGCTCAAACAAAAATTGAGCAATTAGGACTTACTAATGTAAGTTTCCAATTAAAGGATGTAAGAAATCTAAAAAGACGTACAGATGGCTTATTTGACCATGTCTTGGTCTGTTTCATCCTCGAACACCTAAGCGATCCATTGGAAATCCTCAGCAAAATTAAAGCTGTCCTCAAACCCAATGGCTCCATTACCGTCATTGAAGGAGATCATGGCTCAGCCTATTTCTATCCTGATAATCCCCATGCCCAAAAGGTCATTCAATCGCAAATAGCGCTGCAAAAGAAAAGAGGGGGCGACGCCAATATTGGCAGGGCTTTGTTTCCTTTACTCCAAAAGGCGGGCTTTAAAAATATTGAGGTCAGTCCTAGAACAATCTATGTGGATGGCAGCAAACCCGCCTTGGTGGAAGGCTTTATCAAAAATACTTTTACCGCTATGATTCAGGGGATGTCAGAAGAAATCCTTGCAGAAGAACTACTTTCTCTAAATGATTTTAACAAAGGAATCGATGGTTTGCTAAGGACGGCTCAGGAAGGTGGCGTATTCAATTATACCTTCTTTAAAGCGAAAGCACTTCACTAAAGCAAGCCATTGCTCGCCTGGTCTGGAAACCCGCTGTAACAAATCACCAGATCAATCGTCTTGATACAAAAAATAGAGAATTATGAAACTAATACCACTCCTTAGCCTGATCCTTTTTTGCCTCACGGCCCCTATTCATGCCACAAGTCAAACCACGCTCCCCCAAGCAATTCAAATCCCAACAAGTGATGAATATGCATATGTCGACACTTTAGTCAATGCCCTCCTCCACAAAACCCAAGTCGCTGGTATATCTGTATCCGTAAATCAAGCGGGAAGCCTCCTCTACGCCAAAGGATTTGGCTATGCGGACATTAAACAAAAAAAGAAAATGCAGGCTACCACCCAAGTCAGAACAGCCTCTGTTGCTAAAGTCCTCACCACGACAGCATTGGGGAAATTGGCCTCAGAAGGACAACTAGACTTTGACGCTCCACTAAAAAAATACCTTCCCTACCTCCAAGCCCCCTATGCCCAGCTCACCACGCGACAAATCGCAGGCCATACCGCAGGTATCCAACATCGCCCCAGCTCCAAAAAAATCAAAAAAAAGCACTACGCAGAGATCAGACCTACTGTCGACTTCTTCAAGGATGATCCTTTGCTATTTGAGCCAGACACCAAGTATCAATATTCTACACTGGGCTATAATCTATTGGCTGCTCTCATCGAATCTGTATCTGGGAAAAAGTACGTAGACTACATGAGAGAAGATATCTTTCTCCCCCTAAACATGCTCCAAACCTTTCCAGACAGCCCATCTGGCTTCTCTGAAAAAGACGCCAAGCTGTATTTTTTCAAAAAGGGAAATCTAAAATTAGACCGCTTCATTCAAGACGGCAGCTACAAATTAGCGGGCGCAGGATTTAGAAGTACCGCAGTGGATTTGGTCCAGCTCATGAATGCCTATACCCATGGATTTATTAGTCCTGAAATTGTCCAAGAGATGTTTACCAGCCACAGCCTAAAAAACGGAGAAGCTACACATGTAGGACTTGGCTGGCGCCTCAATCGCGACTTCATGGACCAGGCCACTATTGAGCACGCTGGTAGTTGGCAAGGCGCCAGGACTGTCATTGTTCACTACCCCAAACACCAATTGTCTATCGCCATGATGATCAATACAAAATGTAATCTCTTCATCGAAGAGACTGCCCATCTACTTGCGCAATTCTTTATACCTCAGACAGCAAAAAGAAGTACATTTCAGCAGCTCCATCAAAAGCTGGAAATAAGCAGTCGTCAAGCAGATGGAAGCACCGTCTCTTACACGGGCGACCTACACTTGGCCAATGAGCAAGGAGGTAGTCTAAATATAAGTACAGAACGCGAATGGCTAAAACAAAATACCATCTATCCACTCTTTGGCCAACACTTTGCCCTTGCTACTTCCTACGGCTTACTTTACCTCCAGCTAAAACAGCAGCCCCATTTAGAAGGAAAGCTATTTCTTTATCAAAAAATTAATGATCCTTATCACATGCGCAAAGAAGCAATGCTGTATTTTCGTTGATAGCTGCTACAGGAAATGGCATCGAAAAAAGCAAAAGGGGCTTATCCTGCTATCCAATATCTCTGCTTTTAGGGCGGAGCAGCAAACGAGCTTGGAGCAGCTGCTTAATGAGCTGATTGACCCTTACTGAATTGATGGCCCCTGACTAGTCGTTTAGCTATTGGAACAGTTGGATTAGTCCACCTGATTGGTGTATCTTTAGCTCTACCTATCAAGCACACCCAATGCAAGCATTCGAAGACATCCCTGGCCCTAGTCAACTCCCCATTTTGGGCAATGCCCTGTCTTTCGCCAGTAAAAATCGCTTGCAGTGGATGGCGGGACTTTCAGCACAATACGGACGCCTGATTAGATTGCGATTCTTAAATAAAAGGGTCATCCTGCTACAAGATCCCCAATGGATTCAATACGTTTTACAGAAAAATTATAAGAACTTTTCTAAGAAGGGGCGGTCTCTTGATAAAGGAAGAGTGATCTTGGGGAATGGGCTATTTACCAATGAAGGGGAGTCCTGGCGCAAACAGCGAAAGCTGGCCCAACCAGCCTTTTACAAACAAAAGCTGGAAGGCATCGCCCAGATTATGATCGACTGCATCCAGGAGATGCTCGACAATTGGGCACTAGAGGCTGCAGCAAATCGCCCCATTGATCTGGCCAAAGAGATGATGCGCCTCACCCTAAACGTAGTTACCAAAGCCATGTTTAGCTCCTCCCTCTCCAAAGCGGAATTTGAATTATTCGCCCAAACCTTTCCAGATATTCTAAAAGAAACCAACAGAAGGATACTCAATCCCCTGACCGATCTAAATATCCCCACTAGCAAAGTCTCCCTTCACTACGAACGAATGATCAAAGACCTGGATGCCATCATCTACCGAATGATCGAAGATCGCCGCCAAAGGAAGCAGCCGTATAATGATCTTTTGGGTATGCTGATGTCAGCAGTTGAGGAGGATGGGAATACGCGAATGAGTGAAAAACAACTTCGCGATGAGGTGATGACCATTTTTCTGGCTGGACACGAGACAACTGCACAGGCCCTCTGCTGGGCATTTTACCTCCTTCATCAACATCCCGCGATCCAACAACAATTGGATACAGAGATAAACGCGGTCCTTGGGCAAGATCCACCCACTGCTGCTGACTACAGACGCTTACCTTATACCATTAAAGTCATAAAAGAAACCCTTCGTTTATACCCACCCGTCGCCCTTTATCTCAGATGTACCATCCAGCCCTTTGAGATGGCGGGCTATCATATTCCTTCCGAAACTCGATTCATCATTCCCCCTTACATGCTACATCGCGACCCCGCTTATTGGGAACAAGCTGATCGTTTTGACCCTGAGCGCTTTAGTGCCGAAAGAGAAAAACAAAGACCCAAATTTGTCTACTTCCCTTTTGGAGGAGGTCCCCGCATTTGTATTGGCAATAACTTCGCAATGATGGAAGCGGTATTTGCCCTTTCCATGATTTTCCAAAAATTCCAGGTCAAGCTGATCGCACCAGAAAAAGTCGCCATCGACTATACCCTCACCCTAAGACCTAAAAATGGGATGCCCGCCAAGCTATTGGCCAAAGTACCCTAAAGCAGGAAAGGAGCCCCATCCCACCAAGCAACTGAAAAGGAGCATACCCAAAATCAGGGAAACACTTCGCAAAAAGTGCGTATCTTAGTACAGATGATCCTGCCAAAACTTCAACAGCCTTAGAAATACCCCTATGATCCTTACTGTCGTTGATTACAACCCCAACTGGCCCAATGCCTTTGAGCAAGAAGCCATACATTTGCGAGCCCTGCTAGGCGAACTCCTTGTGGAGATACATCACATTGGAAGCACCGCCGTTCCCAATCTAAAAGCCAAACCCATCATTGATATGATGCCAGAAGTCACTTCACTAGCGGCTCTAGATGATAAAAGCGAAGTAATGATCCAATTAGGTTATGAAGTAATGGGAGAAATGGGCATTCCTGGTCGTCGATATTTTAGGAAAGGGGGTGAGCATAGAACTCATCAGGTTCATGCCTTCGTAGCAGGTGATCCCAATATTCAGCGACATTTGGCCTTTAGGGATTATTTGCGCACACACAAAGAGATTGCAGCGGAATATGGGGCCTTAAAATCTCAAATTGCCCAGAATACCCATAACAACATTGAAAAATACTGGCAAGCTAAAGCTCCTTTTATTCAATTCCACGAAAGCAAAGCCTTAGCCTGGTATGATCAGCAAAATAATTAATGACTCAAAACCATGAAAAACGCCTCACCAATCGCCAAACGCTTCCGAGAAGTCCTGTTAGATGGCCGATGGATCGCCAATACCAATTACAAAGAATTATTAAGCGATCTGAGCTGGCAGCAAGCTACTACCCCAATAGGCTCTCTCAATACCATTGCTGCCCTCACTTTCCACATTGACTACTACATAGGCGGTGTCCTCCAAGTCTTTGAAGGCGGCTCACTTGATATTCGAGACAAATACAGCTTTGATCTTCCTCCCATCCGCTCGCAAGCAGATTGGGAAAAGCTGGTCCATCAGCTCTGGCAGCATTCAGAGCGCTTTGCTCAGCATATTGAATCCATGTCAGAGGAGCAACTACTTGCCCCTTTTGTCAAAGCACAATATGGAGACTACCTTAGAAATATTGAAGGCATGATCGAACACTGTTATTATCACATGGGCCAAATCGCTATCCTCAAGAAAATGATCCTGGAAGCGGAGCGGGGAGAACTTGTGTTACCAGCGAAAAAATAAGTCCAAGATGAAAGATGGAGAGCAGCGATCAGGAAGTATCAACACCGTCGTCAGAGTGGGCAATACCATCAAGCGACAAGTACATCCTTGGACCGCTACCGTCAATCATTTTCTGAGCTATCTCAAGCAACAAAACCTAAAAAAAATCCCTCAGGTATTGGGTATAGATGAGCAGGGGCTGGAGGTGCAATCCTATATAGTGGGAGAGACTGCTCTTAGGCCCTGGCCTACTGTCTTAAAAACCAATGAAGGTTTGGAGCAGTTGAGCGCTTTTGTCAAAACATACCATTTGGCACAAGCTGACTACAGACCCCCCAATTGGGCCAATTGGTATGCGCCTGATCAACAATGGAAAAAAGGCCAAATCATCAGACATGGTGATTTGGGCCCCTGGAATACCCTCTGGCAAAAGGATCAACTCAGCGGCGTAATCGACTGGGATTGTGCTGAACCCAGTGAACCAATAAGCGATCTGGCCCAACTAGCCTGGTACAGCGTTCCGCTACGCGGCCCCAAAGGCTGGAAAGAAGCAGGCTTTGAGCTGGCTCCCAATTATACGGAAAGACTCAGGGTCATTTGCCAAACCTATGGTGTAGAAAAGAGGGATTTACTCCAAGCCTTACTCCAATTACAACTACAAGAAATGGATCGACTCTACCAATGGGGACCAAAGGGCATATTCCCCTGGTCGCTGTATTTTAAACGAGGTGATCGGACCGTCATCCACAAGGAGCACCAATGGCTTAAAGCCAACTTTGAGCGGCTATAAATCTGCACCAAACAATCAAAAACCAACAAGCAACCCCCCTCCAAAACCTCCTTTTTACCAAATCCAGGTAGTTTCCCCTGTATAATGCCGTGTTTTCACTGTTGACTATCCAAGGAATTTGTATTATTTTTGTTATGTATAATATGTTTATATTAATAATTTATTAGTCGCTCATTCATAACCCTTTAAAAATTAATAAAATGACAAATTTAGTTGGAACTTGGAGAATTTTTCAGCAGTGGGAAGGCCAGCCTGGCTACAGCTTTAATGCAAACTTCCTAAACGATGGTACCATTACGGTTAACGGAAATATGTTTTTCGGAACCTATAAGCAATTGGGCAATAGCAATCAGGTAGCCCTGGCTATTTGTGACTTTAGAGGTCAAAGCGTCACTGCCTATGTCGGAAATATTGCAGGCAATGCCATGGGTGGCGAGGCTAGAGGAGCCAGAAACGGTGGTCAAGGCATCACCGCTGTTTGGTCTGCTCAGAAAGTAGCTGTAGCCAATGCGGAAACTAAAGAACACTTTGTACCAAATTTCGTGGAGGCTCCAAACTAGACCCTAAGAAATATTAACTGTTTCTGATTGGGAGGCTGTATTACTCGAGGAGTGTACAGCCTCTTTACTTTTTTAGCTTTCCCGCCTATTTTCGGATGGTATTGCCAAAATGTTTCATGTCGGCAAAACTGATTTTTTGGATTAAAGCACTAAATCCGAATCATCTCTGCATTAAATTTCTTAATTTGTAATGCTTAATAGGCCATTTGTCTTCTCTGTAGGAAAGATAAGCCCTGGTCCTCCATTTTAGAACCATATGTATTCTTAGCATTATGAATAACCTAATGTTCAACACCGCTTTTGAAAAAGACATTCGTCAATTAGTAGAAAGCCAAAGAGCTTACTTCAAGAGCAATGCCACTAAATCCATTGATTTTAGGCTCAAACAGCTGAAGAAACTCAAAGCCCTATTATTGGAGCATGAAGAGGAATTACACGATGCGATCTATAAAGATTTTGGGAAGTCAATGTACGAAACCCAACTGACTGAGCTTATCCCCACTCATCACGAATTGGATGCAGCCATCAAAAACCTGAGAAAATGGGCCCGCCCCAAAAAGGTAGGCACTAATCTGCTCAACTTCCCTGCGAAAAGCTA
>JBCBDH010000121.1:0-11956 GCA_038529855.1 Bacteroidota bacterium
ATTACTTTTAGCTTAGGTACAATTGCTTTTCAATGACCCCTGCGGTCATTCATAATCGTACCTATACATCACCTTTATTTATAGCATGATTACCAAGGGGTAATCAACAAAACAAAAACTATTATGAACCCCTGGCGCTTTCCAGTACGCAAGTCTATCCAATTTGCCCCTTATTCGTGGTTGATTTCCACTAGCTTTATAGGGCTTCTTTTGCTCAGTCTTTCTTTTAGCCATTTGTTGGCTCAACCAGCAGGTTTTACAGACCAACTGTTCCTCGGTGGTTGGAATCAAGTCAATGGATTTACCTTTGATGTCAACGGCCGAATGTTTGCCTGGGAGAAATCGGGAAAGGTTTGGATTGTCGATAATGGCGTCCGACAAAGCCAACCGCTGTTGGACATCAGCGAGGAGGTCGGCAATTGGCGGGATTTTGGCCTCGTCGGTTTTGCCCTCGACCCTAATTTTTTGAGCAATGGACATCTATATTTGCTCTATATCGTTGACCGTCATCACTTGCTCTATTTCGGGACCTCCAATTACAATCCCAATACCAATGAATATTTTAATGCCACTATTGGCCGTATTACGCGCTATACCGCCAATGCCTCCACTAATTTTACTACTGTTGATTATAATAGCCGAAAGGTTTTGGTGGGAGAAACCAAGGAAACAGGTATGCCTAGCCTCCACGAATCACATGGCGTTGGCCAATTGGTTTTTGGAACGGATGGCACCCTACTGGCGACCTTTGGCGATGGAGCCAGTTATTCTTCCGTAGATGAAGGCTCTGCTTCTGAAACCTATTATCAACAAGCCATTACTGATGGAATCATTCCCGCTTCCCACAATATTGGCGCCTATCGCTGTCAATTGCCCGCTTCTCTAAATGGAAAAGTGATTCGAATTGATCCCAATACTGGAAATGGCCTGCCCTCCAATCCCAATTACGACTCCTCCAATCCGCGTTCTGCCCAATCCAGAACCTGGTCTACTGGTATCCGCAATGCCTATCGAATCACTAAAAAGCCTGGTACGGGTAGCCATATTCCCAGTGATGCTGATCCTGGTGTTTTTTATTTTGGTGATGTGGGCTGGGGCAATCGCGAAGAGCTCAATGTCATTGATGCCCCTGGTCTCAATTTCGGCTGGCCCAAATACGAAGGGATGACCTACCAACCTGGTTACAACAATCCAAGCTATGCGCCCGCTAGTCATACGCGCCCCATTATGGATTGGCGCAATTCCACCCCAAGGGCTTTGGTGCACGGAACAATTTATAACATTGGTTCTGCTGAAGTGCCAGGGCCTGATTTTCGAGGAAATGCATCCACTGGTGGGGTCTTTTACATTGGAGACGATTTTCCACCAGAATACCAGAATACTTATTTCCAAGCCGATTATGGAGGCAATTGGATCAAACGCGTAGGGGTAGATGAGCATGATCATCCCACCTATGTAGAAAATTTTAAGGAAAATGGCGGCGCTATTGTCTATGTCAATACCCATCCCATAGAGGGCGGTATCTATTATGTGAGCTATCCCAGCGAAATTCGCAAGATCAGTTATGTTGGTGGGCAAAATCGCGCTCCTATGGCCATGGCCTCCGCGACCCCTGATTATGGCAACAGCCCTCTAGATGTCTCCTTTACGGGCGATCAATCCTTTGACCCTGGCTTTGGTAATTTGACCTACCTCTGGGAATTTGGCGATGGCAATACCAGTACCCAAGTCAATCCTACCCATACTTATTCCGCCAGTGGCGTCACCCCCTACACCGTCCGCCTCACCGTCACTGACGATGGTGGTCTAAGCGATCAAACAGAACTAAACATATCCCTAAACAACCTTCCACCCCAAATCCTGTCGACCAGCATCGACAACATCAACACCTTTTCCCCAAGCAATGGCAGAACCCTCAACCTCAGCGCCAATGTCAATGATCCCAATCACAATAATAATCAACTGACCTATCAATGGGATGTGGCCCTGTTCCACAATGATCATTCCCACGCTGAAGCGCCTGATATGAACCCAAGCACCACCGCCGTCCTATCGCCCATTGGCTGTGATGGTGCCACCTACTGGTACCGAATCCAACTAACGGTCACCGACCCTGGCGGCCTAAAAGCCATCAAAGTCAAAGACATTTTCCCCAACTGCAGCGGTCAAAACCAAAGCATCACCTTCAACCCACTACCCAATCGCCTGCTGACGGATGCCCCTTTTAGTCTTTCGGCCAATGCCAGCTCTGGACTGCCCATTATCTTTTATGTAATGGATGGCCCTGCACAAGTGGTCAATAATACCCTAACCCTTTCGGGCTTACCAGGCACCGTCACTGTAGTCGCCACCCAACCTGGCAATGCCAGCTATGCACCTGCCGTTCCCGTCATTCAAAGCTTTTTGGTCAGCGTACCAAACATTGGCAATGGACAGGGCTTGGAAGGCACTTATTACAATAATGCCAACTTCACCAATGAAGCTTTTACCAGAATTGATCCTGAGGTCGATTTCAATTGGGGAACTGGCTCCCCAGATCCCTCGATGGGTCCCAATACATTCTCTGTGCGCTGGGAAGGGGAAGTAGAAGCCTTGCACAGCGAAGAATACACCTTTTACTTCCGCGCTGACGATGGCATCCGCCTATGGGTAGATAATCAACAATTGATTAATGAATGGCAGGATCAGGCGCCAACTACTTATTCTGGTACTATTGATATGATTGGCGGCCAGCGCGTACCCATTCGAATTGAATACTATGAAAATACAGGAGGAGCAGTGGCAGAGTTGGAATGGTCTAGTGCCTCGCAAAGTCGGCAAGTGGTTCCAAGTAATCTTTTATATCCGCCCGTTAATCAACAAAGCCAAACGATTACTTTTCCAGCTATCTCAGATAAATTGACCATAGATGCACCCTTCGCTATTAGTGCTACGGCAAGTTCTGGATTGCCCGTGAGCTTTTCGATTATTTCTGGTCCAGCCAGCATTTCAGGAAGTACGATTACTTTGGATGGGACGACAGGAACGGTAGTGGTGGAAGCCAGCCAAGCGGGCAATGCAAGTTATGACCCCGCTCTCGAGGTTCGCCGCTCCTTTGATGTCAATCTGCCCCCTCCACAGACGCAAACGATTACCTTCCCTGCCATCTCTGATAAATTGACGACGGATGCCCCTTTTTCCATCAGCGCCACAGCAAGCTCTGGATTGCCTGTGAGTTTTTCGATCATCTCTGGTCCAGCCAGCATTTCTGGGAATACGATTACCCTGGATGGGACGACGGGAACTGTTGTCGTAGAAGCCAGTCAAGCGGGGAATGCGAATTATGATCCCGCCCTTGATGTACAGCGTTCTTTTGCCGTGAATACACCGCCCGTCAGTACGCCCGATTACTGCGATGCAGGCGCTAGTTTTCCCTGGCATGAGTGGATAGCGAATGTAAGTTTTAATACCATCGACAATAGCTCTGGTAAGGATGGCTATTCTGATTATACGACTATTAGTACAACTGTTAATACAGGAAGCGCTTATTCCTTGTCGGTCCAACACGCCTTTAGTTATACCCAGTACGATGAATACTTGAGAGTATGGATTGATTTTAATTTGGATGGGGATTTTGAGGATGCTGGCGAAGAGGTCTTTTCCGATTTTCAAACTGGGCAAAGTGCTGGTACAAGCCCTGATCCTTTTACCGCAGTCATTGCCATTCCATCCAGCGCAAGCATTGGCAATAGCCGAATGCGTCTGGCCCTGCAACGCGATGCTTATGCTGACCCTTGTGAAAGCTATACTTATGGCGAAGTAGAGGATTATGAAATCATCATCGCTAGTGGCGGTGGTGGTGGATGTGTCAACTACCAATCAGCGGGAAGCATTGAGTACAGTGGTTCTACCAGTACGAGTGCATCCAGCATCAATCCTGGTAACATCACCAATGCTAGTAGCCCTAGTGGTGGAACAGGGGGAAGTGCCCAATACCGCTGGCAAAAGAAGGAGGGAAGTGGCAACTGGCAGACGATTTCAGGGGCCAATAATTTGACTTATAATCCTCCTAGCCTTTCGGAAAATACCTGTTTCCGTCGTCAGGCGCGGCGCGATTGTCAGAATGCCTGGCTGAGTTCCAATCAGATCTGTTTTACGGTCAATGTAGGTGGTGGATGTGTCAATTATACTGATCCAGGAAGCATTGATTATACTGGAGCGACTAGTACTACCCAATCCAGCATCAATCCTGGTACGATCAATAGTCAGAATACACCTGGTGGAGGAAATGGGGGGCAACAAGAAATTCAGTGGCAGCGCAAGGAAGGCAATGGCAATTGGCAAATCATCTCTGGAGCCAATAACCTAAGCTATAATCCGCCTAACCTTACCGTGAATACTTGCTTCCGTCGTCAGGCGCGACGCGATTGCCAGAGTGCCTGGGTGGTCTCCAATCAGATTTGTTTTACGGTAAATGCCAGTGGAGGGGGGGGAATGCCTACGGGTTATTGTAATTCCCTTGGACAGCAGCCTTGGCAGGAGTGGATTGGTCTGGTGACGATGGGGAATATTGACAATAGCTCGGCCAAAAGCCAGTATTCTGATTTTACTAGTCAAAGCACCAATGTAGATGCAGGAGGCAGTTATTCAATCGCCATTAGTCCAGCCTTTAGCTATACCCAATACGATGAATACTTCAGAGTATGGGTAGATTTTAATCGCGATGGCGATTTTGAGGATGCTGGGGAAGAAGCCTTTTCTGCTATTCGAAATGCGGGGGTAGGTGGCTCAGCTCCTAATCCAGTCACTGGAACCATCGCCGTTCCTTCCAATGCCTCGCAAGGTACAACAAGGATGCGCATCAGTATGAAACGCGACGCCTATGCTGACCCTTGCGAATCATTTACCTATGGCGAAGTGGAAGATTATGCTCTAGTGATTGGCAATGGTGGTGGTGGTGGATGTGTGAATTACAATTCAGCGGGGAGCATTGATTACAGTGGGACGACCACGACTACAGATCCAGATATTAATCCTGGACAAATCAATAATGACAATAGCCCGAGCGGCGGAAGTGGCGGAAGTCGAGAGCTTCGCTGGCAACGCAAAGAAGGCAGTGGGGCCTGGCAAACGATTGCCAATGCCAATGGGCTGGCCTATAATCCTCCTCTGCTTAGTACCAATACCTGTTTTCGTCGTCAGGCGCGGCGCGATTGCCAGAGCGCTTGGTTGAGCTCCAATGAGATTTGTTTTGTCGTCAATGCTGGAGGAGGAACAGGACCAAGTACCAATTTAAGTACCTCCAACACCACGGTAAGTGGGGCTTTTATTGTCGACGTTACTTTTTCTTCAGCCGTTTCGGGCTTCGCCCTCTCTGATATTATTATTAATAATGGAAACGCCACTAATCTGAGTGGTTCGGGAGCTAATTATAGCTTTACAGCGACGCCTGTTGCGGAGGGAGCAGTTAGCCTCTCAATCCCTGCTGATGTGGCGACGGATGGCAGTGGCAATGGCAATTTGGCCTCTGGGGTTTTGACAGTCAACTACACAACTGGTGGCGGTGGCCCTACAGGCTATTGTCAGGCAAGGGGTTTACAGCCTTGGTTTGAATGGATTGGCAATGTGAGCTTTGGTGCGATTGATAATAATTCTGCTAAGGATGGTTATGCTGATTATACGGCTTTGAGTACGGATGTAGTCGCTGGATCAGATTATCCAATTAGTATAACACCCGTATTTAGTTATACCCATTTTGAGGAATATGTTCGAGTGTGGATTGACGCCAATGCAGATGGTGATTTTGATGATGCAGGGGAGCGGGTCTTTGCTGAAATTAAGACAGCAGGGACCAATGGTACGGCAGCTTCGCCTATTACTGGAACGATTACCATTCCCGCCAATGCCTTGCCTGGCCCTACGCGTATGCGAGTGGCCATGCAGCGCGACTTCTATGCCGATCCCTGTGAAACCTTTGACTACGGTGAGGTTGAAGACTATACCCTTAATATTGGGGCCGCCTCAGCCAATGGTGCTTTGGGTGCTTGGTCGCTTGCCGCAGACGAGTATTTGCATTTTGAGGCCCGTCCTGAACATCGCTTGGTCGCCTTGGAGTGGGTGACCAATACGGAGTTTAAGAACAAATACTTCGTGGTAGAGCGTTCGGGAGATGGGGATCATTTTACTCCGCTTCGCGAGGTGCGCAGTTTTAGCGATGGTCGCAATAGTATGCGCTACGAGCAGGTGGATGACGAACCATTGCTTGGGACCAATTACTATCGCTTACGCACGGTATTTGAAGATGACCGTTGGACCCTTTCGTCTGTTCGTCGCGTACAGTTTAATGAGCAGCTAGCGCCCGTATCGGTATTTCCCAATCCCGCTAGTCAGGAGGTTTTTGTTCACCTCAAGGATTATGTTGGCCAAACCGCCTATTTACAACTTTATAATGCCGATGGGGAATTGCAGTTGGAACAGCGCTTGGAAGAAATCCCTGGCCATCCAATCAAAATGAATATAGAGGGACTGCTCAATGGTTTTTATACCTTGAGTATTAAAGTGGATGATTTGAAAGTCATTTCAAAAAATATCATCGTCAATCGTTTGTACTAGAAAAGGACAAGCGGTAAGCCTTTCTAATCATTAGCTCCAAAAGCAGTGGAAAATACATGGATTCCTTTTTTCCACTGCTTTTGCTTTTTTTGCCGCTTTGTAGTATTGAATTGGCCGCTTTTTGTTAATTTAGCGCTGCAATAGCAAACATACTTTCTGAATCTCCATCCTAATAAACCGATCTATAAGGGCTTGATTAGCCTCGTTCAGACCCTCTATCTATATTTTCTACCTATTTCCGTCCCTACAGATGGACCAAATGAATAATAGTCACAAGCTGTAAGCCGCCAGCTTTCTCGGTAGTTCTTCTATCGATGTTCTATGGTATCCATGTGTATGATAAGTTCAGCAGGTGTTTTTACAAATGCACTGCTAGCCTATTTTTTGTCTCTGTAATTGATTAAAACAATTAAACTATGGGAAATAGACACTATTTGATTCGTAGATCGTATAGCCAACATTTACTTCAAAGAACCCTTTTTACCTGCCTGATGGCTTGTTTTTGCTCTACTCCCGTCTTATGGGCCCAATTGGAAGTCCGCACGGATCGCAGTTCTGCTATTTACAAAGCAGGGGAGAGCATGTCCTTTTTATTACGTTCTACCATACTTGGGGCTGCCGACTATATCATTCGCCCCGATAGTCGCTCAGAGATCATCCAACAAGGAACGGTCAATCTTTTTCCTGGCCAAGCGCAGGAGATTCCCTTTAGTCTGGATCAGCCAGATGCGGTTGTCATTAGTTTGACGCAGAATGGGCAGACGGTTAAGGCTGGAGCGGTATTTTCTCCTTTTGCTATTCAAAGCCTGGAAGAGGAACCCGCTGATTTTGATGCCTTTTGGGACAATGCCAAAGCTGAATTGGCAGCTATTCCTGCTGACCCTGAACTCGATCTGATCAGCACTTCAGCTTATTCGAGTACCTATTCCTTGAGCCTGGGCAATATTGATGGTCGCCGCGTTTATGGCTACATCAGTATTCCTTCAGGAACAGGCCCTTTTCCCGCTATCATCACGCTGCCCGCAGCTGGAAGTTTAGCCAATATCACCGTGCCTGAGGCCACTATAGCTGAACTGGGAGGAGCCATTTCGGTTTCCATCAGCATACACAACAGCCCCCCTGATGAAGAGGACCCCAGTGCTTTTCAACCAGACGACTACGACACGCCTGATGGCAATTATTACAAACAAGCCTTGCTTGGGATTGTCAGAACCATCGACTATCTCTTCTCTCGTCCTGATTTTGATGGAGAAAACCTGGGACTAACTGGCGTTAGTCAAGGTGGGGGATTGGCGCTAATGGCAGCGGGTTTGGATGATCGGGTTCGTCTGGTCGTGGAAAGTAATGCGGCGCTCTGCCGCTATAGTGCGTTTAAATACCAAAGTGCTTCCAGCTTTCCTTTTTATCTCTGGCGTTCTCAAAATGAAGTGGGTGATCCAGCCCATTTTGAGGCGACCCTCTCGGCCACCAAATACTATGATGCGGTCTTCTTTGCCCGTCGATTTGATGGTCCTTCCTACCATATTATTGGATATGAAGACGATATCTGTCCACCAGCAACGGTTTTTGCTGCTTATAATGAGACGATGGGCAGTCGCGTACTCCTACACGCCAGGGATTTAGGGCATAGTCATCCTGGTGAATATTGGAATGGTCGATATGACTTCTTCCGCCAACATTTTCCCAGCATGCGAACGACTCCTCCCGTTCCCTTTCCTGGCACAAGCACTGGTTATATCGCTCGCGCTGGCGAAGACCTCCTGCTCAATACCAATTCGACAGCCCTCCAAGGCCAACTACTCCGTAATGAACTACCCCTCAGCAATTTGGATGTGGTTTGGGAAAAGGTATCTGGTCCTGGGGCAGTTAGTTTTACCAATGCCAATGGCTACAATACCAATGTCACTTTTGATCTTCCAGGAACTTATGTCCTTCGCTTTTCAGGCAATGATTTTAGCCAATTGGCTGGCGAAGCCAAGTTTTATACCATTAGCGATCACATTCAGATCGTCGTAGAAGAGGTGGGCGACCAAATTGCTCCTGAAGTTAGTCTAAGCACATTGAGCAATAACATTGCAGGACCCGTTATTATTGATGTCGCATTTAGCGAGCCAATTGAGGAGTTGTCGCTGTCAGATTTTTCCATTACCAATGGTACTTTGTCAGATTTAAATGGAACGGGGGCCAGCTACAACTTTACACTTAATCCTACAAATAGCGGTACTGTACTGATTCGCCTGCCAGCTGGTCGCATCGCTGATTTAGCAGGTAATCTCAATCTGGCTTCCAATAATTTATTCCTGACCTACAGCCCTCCATTAGACAATACGCCACCCATTATAAGCCTTGCGGTCCCTGGTGCTCAGGTCAGCGGCCCTTTTGAGGTGACCATTTTTCTAAGCGAGGAATTGGAAGATTTTGAGCTTACTGATTTTTCGATTACGAATGGGCAAGGCGCTGATTTGACGGGAGCTGATTTATTGTACACCCTTTTGGTAGAACCAACGGAGCCTGGAGAGGTTCGCGTGCAGCTCCCCGCCAATCAAGTCAATGATCCAGCGGGGAATCCCAATCCTGTTTCTAATTTGCTGGTTTTGTTTTATGAACCTGGCAGTGGGGGCCTCGTTTACTGTGATGCGCGTGGGGAACAGCCTTGGGAGCAGTGGATTGGCGAGGTGCGAATAGCGGATTTGCAGCAAGTTTCTTTTAAAGAGGGTTATGGCGATTTTACGGAAGCGGAAGCGACGATCAGCCAGGGGGCTAGTTATAGCCTTACCCTGGTGCCCGATTATAGTGGTTTCCCTTTTGAAGAGCATTGGCGGGTTTGGATTGATTACAATCAGGATGGCGATTTTTTGGATGCTGGTGAGCAAGTCGTTGAGAGGACCAGTAATGCTTTTATCAGTCCGATTTTATTTATCCCACATACGGCCAAGGAGGGGCCAACTCGGATGCGGATTGCCATGAAACAAGGTGGCTATGCGGAGCCTTGCGAGACTTTCTTATTGGGAGAAGTGGAGGATTATCAGTTGAATATCGTTGCTGGAAATGGTAGCGGAGGAAGCATAGATTATTGTGGTTCGGCCAGTCAGCAACCCTGGGAGCAGTGGATTGCAGAAGTAAAGGTGGCCGATATCACCCAGGCTTCTGACAAAGCGACTTATACTGATTTTACACCTGTGGTAGCGAACTGGGGCCAGGGGCGCAATTATGCCTTGCGCTTGACACCAGGCTACAGTTGGCAGCCCTTTGAGGAATACTGGACGGTTTGGGTGGATTGGAATGGCGATCGAGATTTTGAGGATGTAGGAGAAAAGGTATTTGAGCAAAGTGGTGCAGGAATGATCGAAGGTAATATTGCAGTGCCATTGGATGCGCCATTAGGCGAAACCCGAATGCGGGTGGCGATGAAGAAAAATGCTTTTGCCGATCCTTGTGAGTATTTCTCTTTTGGGGAAGTAGAAGACTATACGGTAAATATTGTGGTTGATACGGGAATGGAACCTGATTACTGCGCAGCCGTGGGGCTTCAACCTTGGGAGCAATGGATTGCTGGGGTTCGCTTTGCTGATATTGACCAAGCTTCTTTTAAAAATCAATATGCTGATTTTACGAATGTCGTAACGGCCATTGCGCCTGGTGAAACTTATGAATTGGTCTTATCTCCAGGCTACAGTGGCGAGCGATTTGAAGTGATTTGGCGGGTTTGGATTGATTTTAATCGCAATGGCGCATTTGACCATCAAAAGGAATTGATTTTTGAGGCACAGGGCAATCAAGAAATGGAGGCGATCATTGAGATGCCTGCTGATATGGACTTAGGGGCTTCGCGAATGCGAGTGGCTATGCAGCGCGATGAGGCGCCCTCAGCTTGTGGTACGCTTCTTTTTGGAGAGGTAGAGGATTATGGGATTGACATGGTTTCGAGCACTGCGGATAGGGGAGAGGGAGCGAATGGAGAATGGGCAGGAGATTTTAAGGTTTATCCCAATCCGAGTGATGGTTGGTTTGATTTGGATTTGAGCGATTTTACGGGTCGGTCGGCCAGCGTATTTATGCTGGATATGCAGGGGCGGGTGGTTCAGCAGCTTCATACTGAGGAGATACCTACACAGCCAATCGTGTTTAATCTTAGCACCTACACAGAGGGCATTTATTTGCTTTCCGTACAAGTAGATCAACTACCAAGAAGGTACAAAAAGGTCGTTTTGAGTGGTCGATAGTTGGAATAGATGAACCTATCTTGATTTTAATTGTCAAGATTAGCAAAGGGGCTTGGGATAAAAATCGAGGCCCCTTTGCCATTTTGTTTAAATCTTGTCATTATAATAAGTCGTACAAGCGATAAAACAACTTGATATTTCTTATATTCGTCAAGGTCCTACAAGTGGCTGACCTATTAAAATTTTAACTATTGACCAAATCTTTAGATGATGAAAAGAGTTTTACCTATTTTATTTGCCTTCTTTTTGTTCACCAACCTCTCTCAGGCGCAGACGATCCCTGATTTTACCCTGACGGATTTGGATGGTAAGGAACACAACCTGTACGATATCCTTAGAAGCGGTAAAACCGTTGTTTTGGATTTCTTTGCTTCCTGGTGTGGCCCCTGTGCTTTCTCCTCTGTCGAATTAGAAGATTTCTACGAAGCTAATGGTGAGGGCAGTGATCGATTAGAGATCCTCAGTATTACTATTGAGCCAGGAGATTCACCAGAAGTCATCAACGATCTATTCTGGGGTGGGCATTATCCTACCTTTTCCTACGAAGCAGAAAACGACAATCAATTTAATTACTACGCCAATAATTTGGGCTTTAATCCAGATAATGCGATTCCTTTCTTTGTTTTTATCTGCCCCAATGTAGATGATCCTGGAAATAGTGAGATCATCAAAAATAATGTGGGCTACAATGGGGGGATGTTTACTTTCCAATACCAATTGTCTCTAAACAATTGTGTGGCTAGCCTACCGCCTACTAGTGTCAATGAATTGGAAACTGTAGAAGCTTTCACCCTATTCCCCAATCCCGCTACGGATGAACTCAACCTAGCTTTCTACCTCCATGAAGGTATGGATTCTGAATTGGTGATTTACAATACACTGGGCCAAGTAGTACAGCGCGTAGATAAGCAAACCTACCTCGCTGGTGAAAATGTACACCAAATTGACATCAGCGAATTGGTCAATGGCATGTACGTTTTGGCTTATGAAACTGCCGAAGGTCGCGTCACAGAAACTTTTAACGTTACTCGATAGCCAGATTGTTTCGCTGCGATAGTTTTCTATCCCTAAAAAATATCGCTTCTTAGAGTTCAGCCTCGTCTTCGCAAAGCAGGGCGAGGCTGAACTCTAAAAAGCCTTGC
>JBCBDH010000122.1:0-11947 GCA_038529855.1 Bacteroidota bacterium
TCAATGAGCATCAAGCCTTTATGACCGAAACGGCGAAGAGCCGCTGGATGGATCGATTGATCAAATAGGGAATAAATAATTGGATCGACATAGATCAATCCTTCATTGACTTGAGCGGCATTGGGCAATTGGAAGAATACATTCATCTTGAAGGGTTTTCCCTCTTCCCGACCAGGCACAAATGAGATGGAGTCGATTTGCGCATCAGGGAATTTTTCTGTCAAGCGATCCATCCAGCGGCTCTTCGCCGTTTCGGTCATAAAGGCTTGATGCTCATTGATAGCCTCATAGCCCATGTATCGACCTTCGATACGTCCGCTAATCGTTCCATTTGCAGCCAACTCACAATCCACCATCAATACATCCGCTCCCTTGGCCGCAATCACCGTCCGCCACTCAGGCTCTTCACTCACCTGCCAACCGAAATTATTGAGCGATTCGATGCGGGGAAAGCCTGGAGGGCGCAGTTCGTCTCCTACATCCAAAAGCAAAGGACCTTCCTCCAATACAGCGCGAACGATAACGTGATTAAATTGATCGATGATGGGATATTGTTTGATGACTTTACCATGTGAACGCGTACTGATCATCATGGGGTAGGCCTCAATATCTGTGAGTTGGCGAAGCAGAGCGAGCAGCATGAGGTTTAACTCCCCACTGTTGGCTTCCCCATTTTCAAAAGCTTCATCTAATGAGCTTCGAACATAAGGGCTATAATCGCCATTCCACTTGACCTGCTTGGCCAGGAAATAGTAGAGTTTATCAATCTTCTCGCGAGGACTATCCGCATCTTTGATTTGATTGCGAGCAATGGAGACCAGCCGCTGACTAAATTTTCCTTTTCGATATTGTTGCCCAAAGGAAGAATGCTTTTTTAGATTATCTGCCAACACTTCCCAGGTGTCCATAAACAATTCCACATCTCCATTGGGATATTGGATTCGCCGCAACTGCAATTGCAATTTGGCCAAATAATCCTCCATAGTCGTAATGTAAGGCGCTTCCCGCAGAGCTGGCACATTTTCCATAATGATGCGATCGGATTCCAACTGAACTTTGGCATCTCCTTCCAAAAGGGTTCCTCCAGCCTTGCTTTCCAAAACAAAAGAGCCATCATCCCGCTCCCGACGGATTTTATTTTCTCCTCCCTGAAAGAGATAGACATACTCAAACCATTTGGGGATGTCCAATTTTAATTCGCTGTAGACCACTGGAATATCTTGTTGGAAATACCAATCGCGTAGTTTGACAAACCGCTTAGAGACGATCTCGTAGCGGTATTCGATGATAGAGCCTACTTCTACATTGGGAAAACTAAATTTTCGGGCAGACCACTCATCGCTGAGCTGCTCTGTAAAAATAGCTTTCTTACTGACGGTCTGTTTTTGCCCATCGGGGCTAAAGATTTGGGCTTTCAAGCTGACAAGTCGCTCTTCGTTCTTAGCGCTGTAGAATGGAATGTTAACATCTGTATGCTTAAATCCAGCTTCCTTCAATATCTTGATCCGACAATGACGGAAAAAGCGATAGCGCACACCATCTACCAAAACAAAAGAAATATAACCTTGATCGGCTAAAACAACGGCAGCAGCATTGCTATCCGCCTCATAGCTGCTCATGGCTAATTCAGCATCTGATAATTTCCCCCATTTGGCATACCTATTCTGAGCAGAAAGCCCTAAAACTAGTAATAAGCATAAGGATATTGTACACAAAAAGCGGTGCGGTAAGGTTGAAGGCTCAATCATATCATATTATTTGTCATCTCTTAACGCAATAATACCGACATTTATCGTAAATGGAAACAGGTATCTATCCATCAAAAGCTAAAATAACGTTAAGCTTGGCCAAAGTAGGGTTAAAATTCCATTAATTAAACCAGCTTGGCCCCAGCCTAGGTTTGCTTTTTTAAGACGATCTGTTCTGATTTCTTCTCAATCACTCGATCTAGAAAATCTTTGATGACAGGATATTCCGCTGGTTTAAAATGAAGTTGATCAAGATGTACTCTGCTCACCACCTGAATCTTATTGTCTTGTTGGCTAATGGTGTAGAGAAAACTCCCCCCTTTATTTGGCAAACTGAGCTTAAGCTGCTCGGGCAATTCCTCTACCACATATCCTTCGGGTAGTTCTAAATTTAACACGTAGTTCTCCTTTAGAGGATGAGGCATATCTACTGGAAACTTTCGATCCACCATTTTTAAAGGGTTTTCATCAAATTCAGAATAAACAGAGGGCGAGAGGTAGATCATATCTTCGGTGACCATAGCCGCATCTGGCAAGGTACACTCAACCGTCGTTTTAAAGGCTTTGGCAATATCTTTACCTCCCTCAAAACTAATTTTCTTAATCTGGGCATCGGCATAACGATTGCTCAGCCGCTTGGTCCAAAAGCTTCCTTCTTTGTCATTCCACCATTTGCCCCGCTCCGCAATACCATTGTATCCAGTACTACTACATTTAATGCTTCCATCTAGTATCCCTTCGGGATGGAGCTTAAACTGGCAGAACAACACATCACTACCCTTACTAGCAACAACATTGATCCAATTGGTCTTCTCCTCTCCCAATAAAAGCCCAACGCCACTTAGGGCTTGAACACGGAGATAGTTGATCGGACGAATGGGGCTAGTCGCATCCATAAGTAGTTCCTGTTCTCCTACCTTGGCATAGACGACGACATAGTTAAATTGGTCGAGAAAAGGGAAAGTCATATTGACCCGACCATGATCGCGCGTGCTAAGCAAAACAGCTTGAGCGGGAATATTATGTTCTCTGAGTAAAGCCAACAAGGCCAAATTGATATCTGCGGCCGTTCCACTCTTTTTTTCAAAGGCTTCGTCGATCTTCTGGCTGGCGTACAAACCGCGACGCCCATTCCAACTCATTTGATTGATCACGAAATGATAGATGGCTTGTAATTTAATTAGAGGATCATCAATTCCTTCCAAATGGGGCTCCAATGCGGTAGAGGCTTGTTTGAAATTGCGTTTTTTTCTAATCTGCCCGCCAAAAGCATCGCTCTCCATCAGGCGTTTGGTCAGGGATTGCCAGGTATCCGTTACTGTATAGTAATAGACACCAGGAATTTCAATATTCTTTAACTGGAATTTGATCTTGGCCCAATAGTCATCCATCGTTGTGATAAAAGCTTCCCTGTTCATAGCGGGAATATGCTCAACCACATAACGGCTGCGTTCCACCTCGATCACATCGCCGCGAATATTATCGCTACCGCTCTTTTTTTCGTTAACGGAAAACTGCACTTCTCCTTGGAAAAGAGAGACGTAGTTAAATCCATCGGGCATGGTCACCCGCAGTTCGGAATGTCGAATGGGGAAAGCCCCTTGAAAATACCATTCCTCTAGGTTGATCAGGTCTTCCGAAGTCCGCTCGTAAACGTATTCAATGATGGCCCCTTCCTGAATATTGGGAATAGCAACTTTTTTGACGCTTTGGAATTTACTAGCTTCCTCAAGGAAAATATCTTTCTTTTTCACTTCGTATTTCTCACCATTAGGCAGAAAGACCTGTGCTTTAAAGACGGGTAGGCGCTCTATATTTTTATAGCTATAGAAAGCAACCTGAATATTCGCCAAGTCAAAAGCCGACTTTTTTAAAATTTTAATGCGTTTGTGATGTCGAAAGCGGCTGACTGGACCATTACCAGTAATATCAAAACTAATTTGCCCATAGTCGCAAAGAACAAGCGCATCGGCACTTGGATCAGCCTCAAAATGAGTCATGGCCAGATCTTCTTTGTTGATTTTACCCCATTTCATGGGTGCTTTTTGAGCCAATAAGGTCGTAGAAAACAGAAAGAATAGCGATAGTAAGAAAGTTGGTGAAGACATGAGTGTTTTGTTTAGCTTTATAAATATAAAATAGAGAGATAGCTTCTACAATCAGCTGATGGTCTCCTAAATTTAAGTAGATTCTGTCCAAACAACACAATTAACACTCAATTTTTTCGGATATTCACTATTCTAATTGGTACAGCGCCCTAATGATGGAAAATCAATCTTTAATCAAGCAAACGACTGAATTAATCGCTCGCGATTTTGGTTTGGATATTGGCCAGCAGCCCCTCAGTGAAAAGGAGCTATTTGACCTATTGGCCAATGAAGTGGCCTACATGATCGAACACCGACTTGATTTTCTGATGAGCCTGATGTATCGACTCGATGTAGAGGAGAAAAAAATCAGCTTTGCCCTCTCTCCTATGGCTACAGAGGCGGCCAATATCGCGCTCGCCCGCTTGATTTTCGAACGCCAAAAGCAGCGCATCTTCACCAAACAAGTCTATCGCCAATCTCCCATTGATGATATAGAAGAAGGACTGGAATTTTAGGCCCATTAGCTCCTATTCAACAATAAAAAAAGCCGCACTGTACTCCTACAATGCGGCTTTGGACAGACGTACAGACCAAAGGTCTGACATTCGCTAAAACCTAAAAACTACTATCGAAAAACCGGTTGTTCAGGCCGGTTTTCAAAAAAGGAATTCTTTATTCCTCGGGTAATATTGTCATCGGTTAATGTATGGTACGGTTGAAAAAGTTAACCGATTGATAAAACAAATATAAGCGCCACCCTAATCGCTAGCAATTGCGCTCGACAACTGGCTATTTTTTGTCGATAAACAGTGTTAAATTCGGGGCTATACGCTCCATTAGAGGAGGAAATGCATGATTTTTGAATAGTTTTGCGCCATACCATCATCCAAAAGCTGAACGATGTCTTCGCCATTGATCAAATCTATATTGCTTGTACTTTTCTTGATGAGCAGTACAAAGCTCTGTCAAGCACAGGATAACTACATCCAATCCATAGGTATTCGCGGTGGGCCTGTTGCGGGAGCGACTTATAAGCGATTTCTGGGCGTTCCTGGTGCGATAGAAGGCATCGTGGGCATCAATTTCAATGGACGGCTATTTACCATGACGGGGCTTTACGAGCATCACTTCGCACTCGGTTATCATCTCAACGTATATGGAGGCGGGGGCCTAACCATCGCCTTTAATTCCAGCGAATTTAGGTTACCTCTAGAGGCAATTGGTGGTTTTGAATATACCATGCCTAAATTTCCTTTAAATATTGGCATTGACTACAAACCCAGCTTTAATATGCTCAAGGCCGAATTGATCTGGAATGAGTTTGGTATTTTTGCGCGATACATCTTCTAAGGTCATATGCTTATTAAAACCAGAGGCATCATATTTCGATCGGTCAAATACGGCGAAACCAGCTTTATTACCGACATCTACACGGAAGAAAAGGGCTTGCGCAATTTTATCATCAGCGGCGTCAGGCGACCTAAATCGACGGTCAGTGCAGGATTATTGCAGGTCATGTCTCTAGTGGATATGGTGACTTATTATCGAGAGGATAAAGAGATGAATCGCATCAAGGAGATCAAAGCAGCACACATCTACACCCAAACGCCCTTCGATATGATGCGTTCAGCGGTGGGGATGTTTATGGTTGAGTTGGCGAGAAAGACCATACGGGAAAAGGAGGAAAACAAAGCCTTATTTAACTTTTTGTATGGTAGCTTTAAATATTTGGATGAAACCAAGGATTCCGTGGCCAATTTACATCTGAAATTCATGCTCGACCTCACGGTTTTTGCGGGCTTTCTCCCCAATGGCCAATACAGCGAGCAATATCCCTATTTCGACCTGCAAGAAGGAGAATTTACAGCTGACGAACCTATGCATTTTCACTATCTCCAACCCGAATCCAGTCAATTGATGAGCCAATTGCTTTTTGCCGAAACCACTGATTGTCACCAGTTCACGATTAGCCGAGAGCAGCGAAGGAGCCTGCTCCGATCTTTGATTGACTTTTACCGTTTACATATCGATAATTTCCCTAAACTCAACACCCACGAGATACTCGAAGAGGTATTGGGATAAAATAATTCCCAAAGGAAATATTTGAAAAGAGCGATTCGTTAAAAGTGCCTGAATTAATGAAATGTCCAATATGAGTGCGGAAACCCAATCCCCAGGTCGGAAGGGCCTAAGAGCCAAATTTGACCATGTACTACAGCGTTGGCTAACATTTCGTGACCAAAAACCAATAGCTGCCTGGAGTTTATTGCTTGGTGGAGGTCTGGCCGCTAGTGCTTTGCTACTCGTCATTGGCCTGGTTTTGCTCGTTCGATTGGGGGCTTTTGGCGCACTGCCCAGCAAAACCGATTTAGCAGCCATTCAAAATAATACCGCCTCTGAAGTCTATTCCGCCGATGGCGTCCTACTCGGCAAATACTACATTGAAAATAGAACACTAGTCGACTACGAAGATATTTCACCTGACTTACTCAATGCCCTGGTTGCGACAGAGGATGCCCGCTTTTTCAATCACGGTGGTATAGATATGCGAGCATGGGTCCGCGTATTGCTCAAAACCATCTTGCTTGGCGATGATTCAGGAGGGGGAGGAAGTACCCTAAGCCAACAACTCGCCAAAAACCTTTATGCCAGACAGCGCTACTACCTATTTACCATTCCCATCAACAAACTCAAGGAGATGTTTGTGGCTAGGCGACTGGAAAAGGTCTATTCTAAGGATGAACTTTTGAGTCTTTACTTGAATACGGTACCCTTTGGGGGAAACATATTTGGAGTACAAGTCGCTGCTAAGCAATTCTTTAATACAAGTGCCAAGGACATCAAAACCGAAGAGGCCGCTGTGCTCATCGGTATGCTAAAAGCCAATACTTATTACAATCCGGTTCGAAATCCCCAAAGCGCTCAAAAGCGCAGAAATACGGTGCTCAACCAGATGAAAAAATACGATTACCTCTCCACTAATGAATGCGATTCGCTAAAAGCCCTCCCGCTGGTCGTCCATTATCAACGCGAAAGTACGAATGAAGGTCAAGCCACTTATTTCAGAGAGTTTTTGCGACAGGAATTGGCCGAAAAGGTCAAATCCTACCAAAAACCCAATGGCCAAGCCTATAATTTGTACACGGACGGGCTAAAGATTTACACCACCATCAATGCCGAGATGCAGCACTATGCCGAGATGGCGGTCCAAGAACAACTCACGCTACTGCAAAAAGATTTTGATAAGCACTGGAAAGGACGTCAACCCTGGGGAAGTCCAGAGGTCCTCAAGCGAGAAGTCCGCAAGTCCCAACGCTATAAAAGTCTGGATGCCCAGGGATTATCTGAAGCAGAGATCCTAGCGATCTTTGAAGAACCCGTCTCCATGACCATTTTCACCTGGAAAGGTGATCAACAAAAAGAGATGAGTCCATTGGATTCTATTAAATATTACTACTGCCTGCTCAATGCTGGATTTTTAGCGATGAACCCAACAAATGGCCACATCAAGGCCTGGGTAGGCGGTATTGATCATCAATATTTCAAATACGATCACGTTCGCTCTAAACGACAGGTCGGTTCTACCTTCAAACCCATCGTCTATGCCAGCGCCATTCAAAATGGCTTTCGCCCCTGCGATTACTACTTCAATCGCTTAGTCACTTATACTGACTATGAAGACTGGCAGCCTCATAATGCCGATGGTCAGTATGGCGGAGTCTATTCTATGCAAGGTGCCCTCAGCAAATCCGTCAACTCCGTTGCCGTCGATCTGATTATTCGCAATGGCGTAGCATCGGTGCGGACTCTAGCGCAGGAAATGGGGATGACCAGTAAAATTCCCGAGGTACCAGCCATTGCACTTGGTGCCGTTGACGCCTCCCTCTATGAAATGATCACCATCTACGGGACCTTGGCCAATCGGGGGCTCAAACATCAACCCCAATATGTATTACGGATTGAGGCGCCAGATGGAACTGTATTGGTCGATTATGAAGAGGCTCCCTCTCTGGGTACACGCGTTTTGGATCAGGCCGATGCAGACATCATGACAGAAATGATGCAAGCCGTTGTCGACAGTGGAACAGCCCGCCGTTTGCGTTACCAATATGGATTATATGGCGATATCGCTGGGAAGACCGGGACGACACAATCTCATGCCGATGGCTGGTTCATTGGCTTTACCCCTAAATTGGTAGCTGGTGCCTGGGTCGGTGGCGAATACCCCAGTGTTCGATTTAGAAGTCTGCGATTAGGGCAGGGCGGCAATACAGCTTTGCCTATTTGGGGGCGATTTATGAGAAAGGTGCATGGGGATAAACAGTTTAAAGGATATAAAAATGCTCAATTTCAACCGCCTAGCCTGGCGGTAAGCGAAGCATTGGACTGTTTGCCTTATTACGAATCTGAGCTGGCGCTTGTACAGGATACCACTTCTACTATCGACAGCTTCGACGAGGCATTGGATGCCCTTTTTAATGCTTTCCGCAAAAAAGAAAAGCGGCAGGTCAATAAACAAGATGCTCCAATCAATGCCAGTCCACGCGATATTTTGATCAAAAAGCGAAAAAAAGAATCAGAAGCCATCAAAAAACGCAATGAAAAAAAGCGTAAAAAAAGAGAGCGAAAGAAGAAGCGCAAAGAAGTGTTCGACAAATTATTTAAGAAGAAAAATTGATATTGACTCTGACTTGCTGATTGCCTTTTTACCCTGTTAAAAGTGCTCGCTTTTGGTTGATTTTTCCTTTACCTTTGTGGCCTCTAATTAATCTCGTAACCAAATGGCAACCCTTACTGATTCTAGTCTACTATTCAAACGTGGCCGCCTATCCAAGGCCAAGCTCAAGGCGCTTTATTTCCAATTACTCCGCCCGAGAATGATCGAGGAAAAGATGTTGATCTTACTCCGACAAGGAAAGATCAGCAAATGGTTTTCCGGTATTGGGCAGGAGGCCATCTCCATTGGGGCAACCACTGCTCTGGAAGAGGAGGAATTGATTTTCCCTATGCATCGTAATCTAGGGGTATTCACGACGCGAGAGGTCCCCATGTTTCGCCTTTTTTGCCAGTGGCAGGGTAAGGCGCTGGGTTTTACCAAAGGTCGGGATCGTTCTTTTCACTTTGGGACCATGGATTATAACATTGTTGGGATGATTTCTCACTTGGGCCCACAGTTGTCTTTGGCCAGTGGGGTTGCTTTGGCCCATAAATTAGGGGGAGAAGGAAAGGTTGCTTTGGCCTTTACAGGGGAAGGAGGAACGAGCGAAGGGGAGTTTCACGAGGCATTGAATGTAGCGGCTGTTTGGCAATTGCCAGTCATTTTTGTGATTGAAAACAATGGCTATGGCCTTTCTACCCCAACTCGCGAACAGTACCGTTGTGAAAAATTATCAGCTCGAGGTGCAGGCTATGGGATGCGGGCTTATACGATAGATGGCAATAATGTATTAGAAGTCCATCAAACCATTTCCAAAATTGCCAAAGAATTGCGAAAAAAGCCCGAGCCTGTTTTAATCGAATGCCAGACCTTTCGGATGCGTGGACACGAGGAAGCTTCGGGCACCAAATATGTCCCCAAGGAATTAATGGATCAATGGGCGGCCAAGGATCCTGTAAAAAATTATGAACAGTTTCTACTTCAGGAAAATATATTGAGCCAAAGCGAAATTGATACCTTCCGCACTACTTTTAAGGCAGAGATCGAAGAAGCCCTGGCTCAAGCTGCTGAAGAACCGACCGTAGAGGCCAGCACTACAAAAGAGCTGGGGGATATCTATGCCACTACTGAGCAGCAGGTAGTCCTGCCTGCGAGCGAGCAAAAAACGGAGAAACGCTTTATTGATGCCATCTCTGATGGGCTTCGCCAGGGGATGGAGCGATATCCTCAACTGGTACTCATGGGGCAGGATATTGCGGAGTATGGTGGCGTCTTCAAAATCACACAGGGCTTTACAGAAGAATTTGGTGTAGAGCGGGTGCGCAATACACCGCTCTGCGAAAGCGCGATCCTGGGTATAGGGCTTGGTCTGAGTTTGAAAGGTTATAAGGCTATGGTAGAAATGCAATTTGCAGATTTTGTCAGCTGCGGCTTTAACCAAATCGTTAACAATCTGGCTAAGCTTCACTATCGCTGGGGACAACACGTAGATGTGGTGGTTCGAATGCCGACAGGTGGAAGCGTTGGGGCAGGTCCTTTTCATTCCCAATCCAATGAGGCTTGGTTTGCACATACGCCAGGGCTTAAAGTGCTTTACCCCTCCAATCCCTATGATGCAAAAGGGCTACTGGCCGCTGCCTTGGATGATCCCAATCCTATCATGTTTTTTGAGCACAAGGCCCTTTATCGCAGCCTATCCGCCCCCATTCCCGATGATTATTACACCGTTCCGATTGGAAAAGCAGCCTTAGCGAGGGAAGGGACTGCGGCAACTGTGATTACCTATGGTCTGGGGGTACGCTGGGCCCTTCAGGTAGCCTCCGCAATGGAGGTGGATATTGAAATCCTCGATTTGCGCAGTCTAGTCCCGCTTGATTATGAGGCGATTGATGCCAGTGTAAAGAAAAACAATCGAGTCTTGATTCTACACGAAGATACCCTGACTGGTGGTTTTGGTGGCGAGATATCGGCCTATATTTCAGAGTATCTATTCGAGTACTTGGATGCGCCAGTGATGCGAGTGGCTAGTTTGGACACTCCCGTGCCCTTTGCCAAAGACCTTGAGGCTAATTTTCTACCAGTTGATCGACTCAAAGAAAGCTTACAAAGTTTATTGGCCTACTAGCCATTTTGGAGCATCCTTAGAGTCGACTTGAGCAAAAAGCATTTATCTTTTTGGCTTTCGATGGGAATTTGTAAATTCGCAGGGTTTTTAAATAACATCTCGAACTATGAAACTAGACGATTTTGTTGCAGTAAGTGGCATGTCGGGTATTTATCGAATGGTCGCCAACCGATCCAACGGGTTGATTGTCGAGGATCTGGATAATGGAAAAAAGAAATTTGCTTCTACCAGAAAGCACCAATTTACTCCACTTGTTTCTATCGGCATTTACACCGATACGGACACTACAGAACTCAAACTGATCTTTCAGACCATGTTGGATCAATTAGAGAGCAATCCTCCTGTCAGCGTCAAAGCACCTGCCGATGAGATCAATATCTATTTTGCCAAGATACTGCCGGAATATGATCGGGATCGCGTTTACATCAGCGACATTAAGAAGGTAATCAAATGGTTTAACTTTCTTCACGAACGCAATTTATTAGTGTCTGAAGAAGAAGAAACAACGGAAGAGGAAGTGGCCAATGCAGAGGCCCCTAACGAAACTCCGTCACCTGAAGCAGTCGCTACCGAAGAAGAAGAATAACAGCGGGGGCCTAATGCCCTTTTTGCTGTCACTATGAGAAAACAAAAAATTGAATATGAACATGCTGCCGCCCCCCCAGCAGGAGCAACGCGTCTTCCTACCTCAGGAATTCAAGATTACGGTTTGGTCCAAATTAAAACCCTATTACAACGATCTGCTCAAACGACCGCTGCACAACCAAAAAGACTTAAAGAAGTGGTTATTGGACAAGCACGAGCTTAATCACATCGTCTTTACAGAAGTAGCCCTTCGCGAACGAGCCCATCAAGAACAACCAGAAGATGGCCGATTGGAAAGTTATTATGACTATATCCTTAGAGAAATCCTTCCCAAGATTGCAGACTTTGAACAAGCCCTATCAGAAAAAGGGCAGCAATTACCCAAAAGGCTCAAATCCAGTGATTTGGAGCCCATCAGTTTAGGCGTATTTCAACGCTTTAAAAATTTGCTGTCACAATAGGGCCAAAAGGATCTTGCTTAAATCCCAGATCAAGCAGACTATGACCGGCTTTGATATTTGACATATCCAGGTCGAGTAAGGAACTTTTATGCATGGTGGCGATTTTCGCTCCTGTAGGTAACTCCATCCAGTCTTCCCAGCTAAATTCTAAGCCACCAATAGGGATAATCGAAACCCACATCTTCCAAGCCACTGGCTGCCCACTCTCATCCAATATCCACAGATAGGAATCTCCTGGCGTCACCCCTCCCGAGCTATAAGAAACCAAAAGTCCTTCCTGG
>JBCBDH010000123.1:0-11937 GCA_038529855.1 Bacteroidota bacterium
AACTAATGGTCTCTGTCGTTCCCACTCCCCAAACAACAGCGGTATTGGGGCTATTGACCAAAAAGGGACCTGCGGTATTGCTACTATTCACCAGCATCAAATCTTCATCCGTACAACCCCCACCAGCTGCATTATCTCGAACAGTGATGATAAAATTTAGATTTCGACTAACACTGGGCAATACTTCCCAAGTGGGCGATACATTATTGACCAGGTCATTGAGGTTGGGAAAGGTACGGGTTGGATTATTGCTGGGTTGTATACTTCGAAATGCTGGGCCTGTTGTTGAAGAGGAAGATGGGGGCATAGTGGCTACTTGTCTATCCCATTGCTCCCAACAGTAGGTGAGTGGATCACTATCTGGATCACTAGCGATGGCTGTCAGTTCAAAGGGAGTAGAAATGGGAATGGTATAATCTGCTCCTGCGCTGACTGTGGGGGCTTGATTGCCTGTACTTACGATAGTAGCACAAGTACCTCCAGAATTGGTAATATGAGCACTCATTTCTGTTAGGCTGATGGCGTGAAAATAATCATCGCTATTGCCTTGAACATTGGGGGAACAAATACCTGCGTAGCCCATGATTGTGGAGGCACTGCCTGGCTCATAGGAGGCACTACTTACGCGATTACAATTGTTATTTTGGGTGTGATTTCCACCAAATTGATGACCCATCTCGTGGGAGGTATAATCTATGTCAAAGGGATCGCCTTCTGGTTGGACCATACGCGTGACGCCTCCTGCTTTATTATTACTACAAATGACCGCCAGATTAGCCAGGCCACTATTGCTACTGCCTTGTGCAAAGCCATGACCAATATCAAAATTGGCATTGCCAATGACTGAAGACATATTGGATCGGTTTTGACTCAGGAAGGAACCCATATTGCTGGGATTGAACGGATCAGTAGCGGCATTATAATAAAAGACCTGATCGGTATTGCCAATGAGGACCATTCGAAGCCCAAGATCAATTTCGTACACCTGATTGATGCGATTGACGGAGGTTACGACGGCAGAGAGGACTAGGCCAGATTGAGCGCTGCTAGTGGCGCCGTGATAATTAGAATACTCCCCTGTTGTAGCAACAGCAAGGCGATAAGAACGGATTTGGCAATCTCCAAAACGCGATCCATGCAAATGATCAATTGATTCATTGACCTGTCCTTCTACATCGCATCTAAAGGCTTGCTTATGGGCGGGGCGATAATCCTTTTTGAAGTATACTATATAATTTTTTACATCTGCTCGACTGTAGGGATCGATAAAGGTGACACCTTCAGGGTGTTGGATCATGGCGTGAAAACCCCTTTCTGTCCAGTCGATCCGTGCTCGAATGGCCGCATCATTTAGGCCAATGGCCAGATAAGTTTGTATCTGTGGGTAGCGATTGGCCAGTTCTGGTGCCATGATAGGAGAATTGACCAAGCGAAAGGTTTCGAATTGCCCATTGGGAAGTGGTAGATCTAAGAGGATGGTACTACTACGTGGCGTAGTTCTACTTTCTTGTGGTGCACTTCTAAGGATATTTTGTAAGGCGTTGATTTGTAGCGAGAAGCTTTTGTAGCGTTCGACTTGGAGTCTAGGGGCTCCTAAGCTTCTTTGTTGCGTGTTATTTAATTCCGTCCAAATGAGGGAATTGGTATCGTTTTGTTGGGCGGAAAGATTGGGTAGATAAAGACAGCAGAGTAAGGGCGTAAGTAGTAATAATAAGGGGCGTAGGATTAAATGCATGTGATTAAGTTTTGAGTGATTGGCCTAAGTAAATGCAATAGCTATTGTAGAAGAGGGGAGTGCTTAGAGGGGGCATCTACGATAGGTGTAAAAATATTGTGGTAAAGTAAGAAAACATATTAGTAATAACAATAATTTGTCCCTTTTTTTCTTTCTTTTAGACCGATCCTAACTTAACGAGCTTTGTGGTGATTCTTGTAAAGTGTTTGTAGGGTTGAATGCGCTGTATTTGTTCAAAAAGCAATTCGGTTGCCCGAACGCCTACTTCATAGCCAGAGTGGCAGAGGTGAGTGATATTGGGGTAGCAATAATAGGGAGCCTGTCCGTCGCTGATGGCAATTAGGGCTTTATCTTCTGGGATTCGCCATCCGCCATTGGTCAAAACCCGATAGGTGTTCATCATGGTGACATCAGACATAGCAAATATGCCAGTAGCTTTTGGGTAGTGCTTCAAAAGTGCTTCGATTTGTGGTTCAAAATCGCCGTTGGAAGGGATGGTGATGATCCGTTCTCTATCCGCAGGTAATCCATGGTATTTTAGCGCCTCTACAAAGCCCTCAATTCGAAAGCGAGTCATATTCAATTCCGCTAGGTCGAAAATACCGAGAATGTCTTTATGTCCATTTTCGATTAGGTATTCTGTTGCAGAAAACGCCGTGGCCCTGTCGTCAATGGTCAAACAGGGAAAGTGCTCATTTTCCAAAACTTCATCTAATAGCACAACGGGAATATTGGCATATTTGAGTTTCATCAAATGCTCGATGTTTTCCGTCTCTGCTGACAAGGAGATTAGCAAACCATCTACTGCAAACTGAAAACAAAGATCGACCATTTGCTTTTCTTTAAGATAGGACCGATCAGACTGCATCAATAATAAGGAATAACCATTCTCTACGACCCATTTATTGACTCCATCCAACATGGCTGGAAAAAAGAATTGGTTGACCTCAGGTAAAATTAGCCCAATCAGCTTGGAAGACTTGGTGCGGAGGTGCTGAGCATTCAAATTAGGCGAATAATCCAGGGCAATGGCTACCTCTTGAACTCGGTCTTTGGTTTTTTGGCTAATATCAGGATGGTTCTTCAGGGCTCGCGATACCGTGGAGATGGATAGACTGGTTAGCTTAGCAATATCTTTTATCGTTGTTCTTTTCAAATCTTTCTCTAAATTTTAATCAAAAGCCCTTTTTCGATAATAATTTTGGTTTTCGAGAAACTTATCAATAAAGTTACTAACATCAAACGTTTGCACAAACGTTTGCGTGAAAATAAACTTATTTGCTTAAACTTTTTTAAGCTACCTTTAGAATTGTAAGTTGTTTACATGGTTTTTCAAGAATTTGTCGTCTAGGATTAGTGAAAAGAAAAACCCTTTGATTATGTAATGTAGGCTGAATTCACATAAAGTGATTGGCTTAATTTTGCGAGATACCCGAGTGAGATCGGGACATGGATTTAGAAAGGGAAAGAGATTTAACACCTCTTTCCTTTTTTTTATTGGGCAGCTCCACGGAGTGAATTGGCTCACTCCAAGATTCGCGCAGAGCCCATCAAAAGCCAATCCTCTTTCTTTTACACCCGCTTAGATTGAATTCCTCTGCCTCACTCCTAAGACGCCACTTTCGCCACCTAGCTCTTCACCAATTTCTCCATTCTATGTTCTTCTCCATATTCCAACAACAACCAGTAGGTCCCCCCACTAAGCGCTTCAAGATCAATTAAATAGCGATTGACTCCTAGCTGACCGTCAATTATTTCGCTGTAAACCTCCTGACCAAGCAGGTTGAAAAGTCGAATTTGCCCCTGCGCTGCACGCAGGCTTTGAAATTGGACCCATGCGTTTTGATTGGTAGGGTTGGGAAAGACCTGAAAGTCTTGAAGATTTTTCAGCGCCTCCTCTGTATCAATAATGATGGGTTCGCTGTAGTCAACGACCCGAAAATCATCGAAATAAAAACCATCGCTATGGACACTACCATCTGCGAGCAGTCGAAAGCGAACTCGGACTTCAGGTTCGTCGATGAAACTGCTAAGATCAATTCGTTCCTGAACCCAGTGTTTGTTTTGGGTATAGGCTGGAGTACCATTGGAGGTAACCGTATGCAGACCTGGTAGTGGAATCCAAATGGGACTACCGTTGAGAGAGATTTCGAAATAAGTAAAGTCATCAAAATGCTCTAATGACCACTTTGCATTGTACTCCACATAGGGCTGAGTAGTGCCTGTGAGGTCGATGATCTGATCAAAGGAGATGATGGTTTGGGAATTGCTGAGGTAATTGCCGTAGCGGGAATCGGCAAAACTTTTAAAGCCGCTAAAGGCATCCATAAAGGAAGTATCCCAAGGCTGGGTGCCTGCTGTCGACCAATTGCCTATGCCCGATTCGGCATTATCCTTATCGGTAAGTAATAAGCGATCACCAGCTGTTAAGTATAGCGTATCGAGATAGCTGATACTGCCGCTTTGTTGCACCTCTACCTGAATGGGAACACGCTCGCCTACCATCAAGATATTTTGTACGTAAAAGCGAAAGGGGTTTTCGCCATTGTCCTCAAAAGAGCGGGGCGATACATTGCCATAGGCAATGCTATTGTTTACGGGGATTAGAGCAGGGTGGATGCTGCGTAGGGTGACCTGAACATCTTCAGATACCTGGCTCAGGCCGCGGTTTTTAATGCGTACATCTAAAGCAATGGTATCGCCCTGCCAAATTCGATCTCCATCCAAAAGTTCATAATCGTGGTAACAGGCATAATTTCCAGAGACCCAAGTTAGGTACTGCATCGTTGGTAAAAACTCATTGACGCGCTCACAGATCACAGATGCAGGTTCCCAAAATTCATGGCCAATTTCTGGTGTCCAGGCAAATACCCCAGCTGTATGGAAATAGTCGCGGGTCGTACCGCTGGAAGTGTAATTGAGCATTTTGGCCGTTGTACCATAGCCGTCATAATTGGTTGGAGCGAATTCTGAAGAAAACTCAGCATACAACTCATAAGTGACCAAAGAGTCTATATAGCCAAAGGGGCTTAGGAATTTATCGCCAAAGGTATGCGAAGTAAAGCCTATGGTAGGTTCAACACTGTTGAGAAAATCCCGAACTGCAGCCGATTCTGGCTCCGAAAAAGCTTCCCTACCGCGATAGATATTGCTACACGGATCATTACTCGATCCTGAATCTAGCCCCCAACCCGTTCCATAGTTTCTATTGAGATCTACCCCAAAGCAATTGTTGTCAGCTTCCCTGCGATTTTTGCGCCAAAGTCCACCGCCATTGGGTTCGATGGTTTCATTGTAGACATAGCCATCAGGATTGACGACTGGGACAAAATAAATTTGGCGATTATTAACCAAATAGGTAGCCTCTGGATCGCTGCCATAATTTTCTAATAACCACCACATATAATATAAGGTGGCTTCCAGCGACATGGGCTCCCGACAATGCGTCAAGGCATCAAAATAAACGGCTGCTTCTGTCGAAGACTCATTAATACTTGGATTATCAGAAATTTTGGCGGCTGGAATGCTTCTGTTTTCAATTGACTGCCCAATGGTACTTACCGTAATGATATCTGGATAAAGGCTTTGCATTTGATTGAGATGACTAATCACTTGATTATAGGTATGATAGCCGCCCATATCGCCTTGATCAAAATTAGTCAGGCCACAATCGCTCTGTCTTTGCGCTCCCGATCCTTGCAAGACCCTAGCATAATGCGTTTTCATATCGGGAATAAGGAAGGAGTAGTCAAAACCCTTGGCATTCATAATGTCTACTTCAGGATAGCTCAAAATGAGCGCAATGTGATTTTCATCAGCCTTATGGTAATGATCGACGGGCAAACCAGCAAGAGTCATCTTTTGAAGGATATTTTCTTGCCGCAGGTCGACGAGTACTTTGGCGTAGCGCAAATGATCTGATTGCGCAAAAAGAACAAGTGGAGTAGTAAGGATTAGAAGGACTAATCCTAAAAGTAATTGACGTAGAAAAGGAAAATTAAGTGTACGGATGTTCTTCATGGCTTTGCAATTATTGCTTATTCATTTCTAGATAATCAAATGTGAGATTACTCAAGGCGCGAACTCCCAATTGTAAGCCGCTTTCATCAATAAAGAAATCTGGGGTATGGTGAGGTGCTGCTTCTTCAGGAGGCGTTTCTTTGGGTCTGCCCCCCAGGAAAAAGAACAAACCAGGCACCTCACGAGCATAAAAAGAAAAATCTTCTGCGCCCGTACTTGGTCGACTGACAAATACATTTTCTTCACCAGCGGCATTAAAAAGGGTAGGGAGCATATCACGTGTCAATTCGGGATCATTAAAAGTGACGGGGTAGCCTATTTTGATGTCCACTACCGCTTCTGCGCCTGCTGATTCTGCGATCAAGGTTGCTGTTTTACGGATTTTCTCATGGATGATCGTTTGCATCTCTGTATCCAGCGTTCGAATGGTCCCAATCATCTCGCATTCTTCTGGGATGATATTATTGCGAACGCCTCCTTGTATTTTACCCACGGTAATCACTGCTGCTTCTTTGGTTAGTTCGGTTTGGCGACTGATGATGGTTTGCAAGCCATTGATGATTTGAGCGGACACAACGATGGGGTCTACTCCTGACCAGGGGCGAGAACCATGTGATTGTTTGCCCTTGACCTTGATGGTGAAGCGGTCAGATGCTGCCATCGTTCCTTTTGGGCGGTAGCGAATCTTACCTACTTCTAGGGAAGAGTTAATGTGTAAACCGAATACCACATCAACCTTGGGATTATCCAATATCCCTTCTTTGACCATAAGTTTGGCACCACCTTCTTCTCCTGGAGGAGCGCCTTCCTCTGCTGGTTGAAAGATAAAAACAACCGTTCCGTTAATTTGGTTTTTCATTTTGCTCAGCAACTCGGCAACGCCCATTAGAATAGCGATATGGGAATCATGTCCACAGGCATGCATCACACCTACTTCTTGCCCCAAATAAGTCGAACGGACTTTGGAGGCAAAAGGAACATCCACCCTTTCGGTAACTGGCAAAGCATCCATGTCTGCACGGAGCGCTACAACGGGCCCTTCTCCAGCTCCTCTAAGCACTCCTTTGACACCAGTGTGTGCAATACCAGTTTGGACTTCTAAGCCCAGTTCGCGAAGATGAGCAGCCACTTTTTCTGAGGTTTTATATTCTCGATTGGACAGTTCTGGATTTTGGTGAAACCAGCGACGCCATTCAATTACCTTATCGTTGATTTGACTGGCGAGTTGGTCAACTTTGGTGGCTGTTTGCCCTTGCAGAAAGGAGGAAAAGCTAAGGCATGCAAAAAGCACTAGATAGTTAATGTATCTCACGTGTAAAGTTTTTATTTTATGTTAAAGTACGCTAGGTAATATAATAAATTATCACAGATTTGACAGGAAGGCTACTGGGCTTTCTTCTACCTGTGTACTAAGGTTTTACTAAAGTCGGTCATCTGACAAATCTTATTGGATGACTGGTAGGGACCAGTGAAAGCGCATGGAAAGAATGCGAATCAACAGAATGACGATGATGGCAGCCAGCGTAATCCAGTCGCTAAACCCAAACAAACGCTCCAGCAATACATAGACTAGGCCACCGCTCAAACAGGCCGTTGCATAGATTTCTTTTCGAAAGATTAAAGGTACTTCATTACATAAGATATCGCGGATTACTCCACCAAATACAGCAGAGATGATCCCCATCATAATGGCAATAATGGGATGGAGGCCAAAGCTCAGGGCCTTTTGCAAGCCCAAAACGGTAAATACACCAATTCCGATGGTATCAAATAAGAATAGCGTGCGATGAAGTTTTCTGGTGATGGATCGATAAACAAAAGTCAATAGTATCCCCAGCAAGATGGCCCAGGTGTAATGCAAATCGCTCATCCAACCAACAGGTTGACTACCAATGAGTATATCTCTGAGGGTACCTCCACCTACCGCGGTCACAAAAGCAACGACAGAAGCCCCAAAGATATCCATTTGGCGTTTCATGCCAGTAGCGGTTCCACTGATGGCAAATACTGTAGTACCTATTAGGTCGATCAGGTATAAGATATCCACTGGAATGATTTACTTTAAAAAAGTAGCATCAAAGGTAAGTGGTAATAGATCATTGGCAGAATTAAAAATGAAAATTGCGCCGCTTTCTCCTTGTAATATCAAGCGGATGGCCTTCTTTTGTTTTTGGCTGTGTTCAAAAATGGCTTGTCGGCAAGAACCACAGGGCGTGACCGGGCGCTTTAGCGGATGTTCAGCATTACGCGCGGTGATGGCCATTGCTTCAACGATTTGTCGAGGAAATAGGGCATCAGCGGCAGATAGGGTGACGCGCTCAGCGCATAGACAAATGGGATAGGATGCATTTTCCTGATTACTTCCTCCAATCAATTTTCCATTCTCCAATCGAATAGCGGCAGCGACCTGAAAGTTGGAATAGGGGGAGTAGGAGTCGTCTAGGGCCTCTTGGGCGCGAAGGAGTAATTGACGGTCTGCTGGATCGAGATCGTCAAATTGTTCGACGATGGTAAAGGAGGTAACAATCTGGTGGGTTCTCATAATTAATCGCCAGGCGGGCTTTATGTTTTATGACTCTAATTAGTCCTTTTTTGTTGCGTAAAATAAAGATTTTTATCGTTTTACCTCTTTTTTATGGGCTCAGCGGGCCTAGTCCTTGCTTAGGCATCGTAAAAAGCGGCGAAAAAGAATAGCTATAAACCCTCCTTGGGCTAAGTATCTTTCCCAAAATTGCGATAAATTAGCAGCTTGATTTAGACTAAAAACTGAAACCTCCTTATGAACAACATACTGATCATCGGTGCTGGTCGTTCTGCAACAGCTTTGATCAATTACGTTTTGGATCAAGCCTTAGCGTTCGGCTGGTTTGTCACCGTCGCAGATGCTAACTTAGAATTGGCCAAGGAAAAGGTTGGAGATCATCCCAACGGTCGAGCAACTTGGCTGGATGTGATGAAAAACAATGATCGCAGGGTACTTATTGAACGTGCTGATGTGATCGTTTCACTGCTTCCCGCACACCTTCACCTGGAAGTCGCACACGACTGTATTAAGCTCAACAAGCACCTCATTACGGCTTCTTATGTCTCTAAAGAGATGTATCGTCTGGGAGATGAAGCCCGAGATCGGGAATTGATCTTTACGGGCGAAATGGGCTTGGATCCCAGTATTGATCATATGTCTGCCAAGCAAAAGATTGATAAGATCCTTGATAAAGGAGGAAAAATTAAGTCCTTCCGCTCTTACTCTGGTGGTCTGATTGCCCCCGAAAGCGATAACAATCCATGGCACTATAAATTTACTTGGAACCCCCGCAATGTCGTACTGGCAGGACAGGGGACGGCTCAATACCTCGAAAGGGGTAAATACAAATACATTCCTTACAATCGTCTTTTTAGCCAATACCGCTTGGTCGATATCCAGGGAATGGGTATTTATGAAATGTACGCCAATCGGGATTCTCTGCTTTATCGGGATATTTATGGTCTTAGCGATGTCCCCAATATTCTACGTGGGACCCTGCGCTATCGCGGATTCTGTGACTCTTGGGATGCCCTAATCAAAATCGGACTCACAGATGGGTCCTATCCCATCCTGGAATCTGGAAATCTGACCTATCACAGCCTGATGGAAGCCTATCTTGGCCCTATTAATCAATCTGGTTCTGTCAAAGAGCGCATGGCTGATTTCTTAGGAGAGAAGTCTGACTCTGAGGTGATGAAAAACCTCGAATGGCTGGGATTGTTTAGCAAGCGACGCATCAAAATGGAACATGCGACGCCCGCTTTACTGCTCGAAAATTTACTACTCCAAAAATGGGCCCTCCATGTTAATGATCGCGATATGATCATTATGCAGCATGAGCTGGAATACGAATTGGCAGGAGAGACTCACGAACTGATTTCTACCCTTGTACTCAAAGGAAAAGACGATAAAGATACCGCGATGTCTCGCTTAGTGGGTATTCCAATGGGCATATTTGTCAAACTGGTGATGCAAGGAAAAATTAGTTCAACGGGGGTTAATATTCCAGTGATGAAAGAGGTGTATGATCCTGTTTTAGAAGAATTACAGGAATTTGGGATCGTTTTTAAGGAAAAAGAGCGCATCTTACAGGCCAAGTAAAATCAAAAATGGCTTGATTGACTCGCTTCGCTCGCGCTTAAATACCGTAAACGCCTTTCAGTTTTTCCAACTGTTTCGCTATGGTTCGGCCATCCTCATTAGCATCCTGCTCGCCAATAGCTACCTGACGGCTACTGACATCGCCCATTATGAATGGCTCCTTTATATTGGGACTGCCGTTAGTTTTTTCTGGGTCAATGCTTTTTTGCAGGCCCTTTTGCCGCGTTATCCCAAGTATTCAGCAAAGGAGCAAAAGGCTTTTCTCTTCACCGTTTTTCTATTCTTTTGCGGGTTGAGCCTATTGATATTTTTATTGCTTTATTTTGGACGAGCAGGATTATTGCCGCTGCTTACGGGACGTACGGAGCTTTTGTACTTTGATTATTTTCTCTGGTTCTTGCTATTTAATCTGCCAACGGGTTTGGTGGAGTATACCTACCTATTGCAAAAGCGATCGGGCTGGATTTTGATCTTTGGGGCTTGTTCTTTTGGGGCTTATGCTTTAGCGGTTTGTCTGCCCGTTTGGCTAGGCTATTCTTTGGAGCGGAGTATTCAGTGGATGGTAGGGGTGGCCCTTGGGCGATTTTTGTGGTTGTTGGTTTTGATATTTCGACAGGCTTCATTTGGATGGCGTACTGATTTGCTGCGACCTTATTTGGTCTTGGCCTGGCCCTTGGTCGCTTATGCTGTGCTGGGTGGAATAGCGCAGTTATTTGATCAGTGGTTGGTCGGTCGGGTCTATGCAGAGGATCGCTTGTTTGCCATCTTTAGATATGGCGCTCGCGAATTGCCCATTGCAATGGCTTTGGTCAGTGGTTTATCGGCAGCGATGGTGCCAGTAGTGAGTGAGCAATTGGAGGAGGGATTGGTACAAATTCGGGAAAAGTCCAGGCGTTTATTTCATTGGTTATTCCCTTTGTCTATTGGTCTGATGCTGACGAGCCACTGGTTTTTCCCAGCTTTGTTAAGTGAAGAATTTGCGGAAAGCGTTCCTATCTTTAATATCTATTTACTTTTATTGATTAGCCGCGTCTTATTGCCTTCTACCGTCATACTGGGTTTACAAAAAACAAAGGTCATTTTGGCGGTTTCCATTGGGGAGGTATTGATCAATATTTTGCTCAGCTTGTATTTGGTACACGACTTTGGTTTATCGGGTATTGCCATTGCGACCGTATTTGCCTTTTTGTTTGAAAAACTGGCCTTGGCCTTCTATCTCTATCAGCGTTGGGGAATTGTGCCTACACGTTATGTCGACTTTAGGTGGTATGGGAGCTATGTACTCCTATTGCTCTTGGCCTATATATGGACCATCAGCGGTTTTTCGATCTAGACCTTAGCTAAAACTGACTTAACTCATCATAAACCAAATCGACAGGCAGCCCCATAATATTACTATAAGTCCCTTCGATTCGGTAAACCTTACAATAGCCAATCCATTCCTGAATGGCATAAGCCCCAGCTTTGTCATAGGGCTGAAAGTTTTTGATGTAGTAATTGATTTCTTGTGGACTCAGGTCGTGAAAATGGACCTTGGTCGATCCTGCAAAGAGGCGTTCTTTTTGATGGGAAAGCAAACAAACTCCAGTCATTACTTCGTGGACTTTACCCGACAAGGCACTCAAAAATCGAAAAGCTTCCTCTTCAGATTGGGGTTTGTTGAAGATGGTATCGCCCAAAATAACTACGCTATCAGCGGCTAGTAAAATCTCTCCCTCTTCAATGAGGTGAAAAGAGGCCTGCGCTTTCTTTTGAGCCAGATAGCTGGCCACTTCTCGCACGGGAAGTTCATCTGGAAAGCTTTCCTCCACCTCACTGGTTCGAATTTCAAATTCAATACCAGCTTCGCTAAGCAATTGGCTGCGGCGCGGCGACTTAGAAGCCAAGATAATTTTTTTATCGATCATTGGATTTGATAAATGATGAGTAATAATAAGCCACCAAGCATGATGAATTTCGCCAATTGGCTCAATCGACTGTAATCCTCCTTAGAGCTTGCCCGAAGCAATAAAATTAGGGAGTAAATTATCGGAAGGACAATCCAAAAGCTGCAAAT